>JAQVRW010000070.1 GCA_028700875.1 Candidatus Zixiibacteriota bacterium
GGCGACTTCGACTCTTGTCCCAACGGGCGACGCCGCCGGGCGCATCTCGATTTCCTTTCCCCCTTCATAGGCGATGAACATCCCCTCGGTTTCCATGAAATGCCGTGTGGTCAACGCTAGGTGGGACACCGAGGCAATCGACGGCAGCGCCTCTCCGCGAAATCCGAATGAGAAGACGGCGAACAACTCATCCAGCGTGTGAATCTTGGAGGTGGCATGGCGGCTGAAGGCCAGCCGGACCTGATCGGCCCGGATACCGCAACCGTTGTCGGTGACGGAAATGAACGTGGTTCCCGCCTTGCGGGCCACGATATCGACCGCGGTGGCGCCGGCGTCGAGCGCATTTTCAGTCAATTCCTTTACTACCGAGGCCGGTCGTTCGATCACCTCCCCAGCGGCGATCTTATTGATCAGTACCCGATCCAACTGGCGAATCGGCCGTCCATATCGGTCGTCGGAGAAATCAATCGCGTTCGACATCTTTTTTCCAGGCCGCCAGCAGTTCCAAGGCTTGAAGCGGCGTAAGGTTTTCTATGTTCATTTGACGAAGATCACGTTCGATATTGGATTCGCCCGCTACGGAACCGTTGTCGAAAAGCGACGGTTGGTTCAACCGCACATGCACTCCCTGGGCCAGTTCCGATTTGGCGAATTTCCCCGATTCTAGAAGACGGACGATTTCATGCGCCCGTTTGATCGTATCCCGGGGAAGCCCGGCCAGACGAGCCACCTCGATACCATACGAATCATCACATCCGCCGGGAAGCACTTGATGCAAAAAAATAATCTCTTTGCCGTATTTTTTGACCGTGACCTGAAAATTCTTGATCTTGGGGTAGATGCCCGCCAGGCCGGTCATTTCGTGATAATGCGTGGCAAACAGAGTTCGGGGAGAACCGGTCGGATGATCGTGGATCGTCTCGGCCACCGCCCAAGCCACCGCCAAGCCGTCGAACGTCGACGTTCCCCGGCCGATCTCATCCAGAAGCACCAGAGATCGTTCGGACTTGTTGTGTAGGATATTGGCCGTCTCGACCATCTCGACCAGAAAGGTCGATTGTCCCCTGGTCAATGAATCGGTCGCCCCCACGCGGGTGAAGACCCGGTCAACGAGTCCAATCTCGGCCGCCTCGGCCGGGACAAATGATCCCATTTGGGCCATGATGACGATCAATGCGGTTTGTCTCAACCAGGTGGACTTGCCCGACATGTTGGGACCGGTCAGGATGATCATGGTCGTGTCGGTTTCGTCCAACGTCAGGTCGTTGGCCACGAAATTTCCCGGCCCGAGAATCTGGCTGATCACCGGGTGACGCCCCCGGATTATTCTCAGACTCCTATCCGGGGCAATGACCGGCCGGACATATCGTTCCTGACGGGCCAGGACGGCAAAGCCGTTGATCACATCCAACTCGGCCAAAAGGTCCGACAAGAGCTTTATCTGCGGCAGATGCCGCGCCAAGTCGTCGCACAACCGATGGAACAGCTCTTCTTCCAGGCGATTGATCTTATCTTCGGCCTCGAGGATGAGGCTTTCCTTTTCCTTCATCGTCTCGGTGATGTATCGTTCGGCGTTGACCAGCGTCTGCTTACGGATGTAGTCGGCGGGAACTTTATCAATATGCGGTTTGGTTACCTCGATATAATAGCCGAAGATTTTATTGAACCCGACCTTGAGAGTCGAAATGCCGGTTTTCTCCCTCTCAGAGGAGGTCAATCCGGCGATATAATCGCGGGCGTCCTTGATCGAAAGATTCAGGCCATCGAGTTCGGCCGAATACCCGGTCTTGAATATGCCGCCGTTTGTTACGGCCAGTGGGGCATCCTCATGGAGGGCGCATCCGATTTGATCCGCCGCCCCCTGCAAGTCTGGGATAGCGTCGGTGATCTCTATGACGAGGGGCGCGGTGCATTCGCGAAGCAGGTCCTTTACGGCAATTCCGATGAGGATGGCATCGCGCACGGCTATGAGCGTGCGGGGACCGGCCTTCCCCATCCCCAATCGCCCAGCCAGTCGCTCCAGGTCGGGGTACAGCTTGAATTGGTCCGCCAGGTGGCCGGACAGGTCCGCTTTCTCGACCAATTCCGCGACGGCCGTCAGGCGACGGTCGATCTTTTCTTTGTCGAGAAAAGGGGACGCAATAGCGCGCCGCAGGCGACGAGCCCCGGCGGCCGTACCGGTGCGGTTGACCGCCCCGAAAAATGAATGGCGCTCTCCCCCGGTCGACAGGTTGGTGAACAACTCCAGATTCCGCACGGTGGCAGCATCAAGCATCATCCGTTTATCCGCCTGACCCACTTTCAAGGCGGTGATATGTTCGAGGCGATTCTGCTTGTTGTCCTGCAGATACCGGAAAATCGCCCCCGCGGCGGCCACCGCCAGCGGCATATCCCCCACACCGAAACCATCCAGCGTGCCCACTTTGAAAAATCGGCACAAGGTTTCACGCGCCAGGCGCTGGTCGAAATAGATGTCTTCCAGCGGGGTGACGGTCCCGACCGAACCGTTCGAAAAAAGCGATTCGGGTATCAACCCTTTGCGTTCCTCGCCCGGAACCAAGACTTCTTTCGGTTGCAGTAATATCAGCTGGTCGGTGATCGTTTCCGGTTCTCCCTCGGTCACGGTAAAATCACCGGTCGACAATTCCAACCGGGCCAGGGCCAGAGTGCGACGGTCGCCGCACACGGCCGCAAGGTAGGAATTGTGCGCCGGTTCCAGCGACGTTTCCAGAGTGGATGTACCGGGGGTGACGATTTCGACCACATCCCGCTTGACCAATCCTCGGGCGAATTTCGGATCTTCCACCTGCTCGCAGATGACCACCTTTTTGCCGGCCTCGATCAGACGCGGCAAATACTTGTCTATCGCATGATAGGGAATCCCGCACAGCGGAATGGCATTGGTTTTGTCAACTGACCGGCTGGTCAGGGCGATACCGAGGATAGGAGCCGCCTCGACCGCGTCGTCGCCGAACATTTCATAAAAATCCCCCATGCGGAAGAAGATTATTTTGTCCGGATACTGGGCCTTGAAACGAAGGTACTGCCGCATCAAGGGGGTCTGGCCGCTACTTGTCATTGTTGACCACTACCTTGAACAGCTCGTTCTCGCTTCGTTCGAGCTTCCCTTTGGCTACGTTCGCCGCCTGTTCGGTGGCGAATCGTCCCGCCCGCACCACGTGATAGGGTTTGCCGGATATGATCAGCTTGGAAACGGTTACCGGGTATCCGTAGGTTTTTACGCGGCCGGCCATCCGCTCAGCATTTTCCTTGACCGAAAAGACGCCGACCTGTACGGCATAGGTGATACCCGATAGTTTTTCATCGGCCTCTACCGTTGATTTCCGGTCCGAAATCTGCCGCAGAGCTTCGGTCAGTTCCGCCTGCCCGATGGCATGTTCAAACCCCTCGCGGAGGATATTGTAGTTGAGCAGGGCCTGTTCGGCCTCGTTGTCCCTCAGGGCGATCCGGGCCAGCAGGATCAGAGCCGCCGGAGCCAGATTGTCATCATCGGAATCATTGACCTTCCGGCACAATGTCGCGGCATCCCGGAACTGTCCCGCCCGGAACGCCAGGTCCGCCTCGGCCAGACGGGCACAACCGGCGAAATAGGTATCGCCATGATCGGCTATCAACCGATCCAAAAACTGTTTCTGCCGCTTGCCGCCGTCAGGGAGAACACCCGCCACGGACGCCAGCACCTGGGGGGCCATCGAATCATCCGGCCACCGTCGCACGAATTGATCGGACAGGGTCACGACGGCGCCGGAATCGTCGAATGCCTCGGCCATCTGCAGAAGGCGCAACGTCGCCTCGGGCCGGTATCGCTCGTCGAGACCGGCAGTGATCGCCGAGTCCAACAACTGCCTCGCCTTAATGCCTCGTTTTTCGAGAAGACCCTGAAGAAATAACCGGTCGCCATCGGGAAGCGCGCCCTGAGGGAGCCGCGCCAATTCCTCGTCCGCCTTTTGGATGTCGCCCTGTAGAAGGAACACATGAATCGGCTCCGACCGGTCAACCGCCAACGCGGCAGCCGCACAGAGACAAACGACAACAAGTGTGCGAATCGGTTTCATGACTTGACGGGTTCAAACGAATCGACCGTCTTGCAGCGGGGGCACCGCCAGATCATGGTCTCTACATCGAGACCGCATGTTCTACAACGCAGGCTTCCCGCCTCCCGCTTGACCGCCATCTTCATGATTTGCTTGAAGACGGCATCGGCTGCCTCGCGCTTCCCTGCGCCCCAATGCATGCGGTACAACCCCAGTTTAGCCAGCATCGAGTCGGGATGATTGTCCAGCGCCGCGCTGTAATGATCCCGAGCCGCCTCCATCTCACCCTTCTTTTCCATGAAATAAGCCAGTTCCAGTCGGGCGGTCAGATGCGTGGGATAGGCTTGAAGCAAGCCGGTCAGGGTTTCGGCATAATCGCCATAGCGCCCTACCTCGAAGAATCCTTTTTTCAACCGTTCAAACACGAGATGCCCCATCTCGGGACGCACGGTGATGATCCTGGTCCAGTATCCGATCGCATCTTCGAGGCGCTTTTCCGTGTAGTAGCTGTCGCCGATGGATAGATAGGCGGTCAGGCACATTTTGTCGAGGTGAATCGCTTCCTTGAAAAAGAGCCGAGCGCGATGCGGTTCGTTTTGGGAAATTAATTCTTCCCCTTCGAATACCTTATACAGGGCCAGGATGCGGCTGGAATCGAGACTGTCCAGTTTGTCCAGCTTGCGGCGGATCGCGGCCGCTTCCTTCCATTCCTCCGCCTTCTCGTGCGTCCGCAACAATGCGGTCAAGGCGAAACGATCGTTCGGATTGACAGTCAATATCTCGTTGGCCGCGCGAATGGCCGAGGCATCATCTTTCAGGTCCATGAAATCATGATATAACGCCGTCAGGATTTCCTGCTTCTGTTCCGGAGTCAGATTATGACGGAACGTCAGGTCGCGATGAATCTGTAGGGCCTGATCCGGTTTCTTGGCCCGGCGTAGGATGCCTCCCAGGCGGATATAGGCATCGACATTTTCCGTGTCGAGAGTGACTGCTTCTTTCAGCTTGACGAAGGCTTGCTCATCTTGACCCCGCAGGAGCGCTTTCAACCCCTCAATATAGGGCCGGAGGTCCTGATGTTGCGGCGGCGTCTGGCCGCGCCGGGAGACATAGACGATAACCGCGGCGACGCCGATCGTGGCCAGGACTATGACAAGAATGACCTCGGTCATCGCGGCTCATCCTTGCCCGGCGGCAACAATTTGTCGCCGGCTTCTTCGATGGAACGATTGCGCAAAGCGGAGATTTCGCCGGCCAATCCTTCGGCAGTCCGTTTGTGCCGACGAATTTCGCCCAACTGCTTGAAATAGACGGTCGCGAACAGCACGAACGAAACCAGCAACCCGAACATGAAAGCCCAATAGGCGACAATGATCAGAGGAACATTGATATAACGGGTGCTGAGAATATTGACCGCCACCCGCTCACCGGCGTTGTACACCGAAAAGCCAAGGAGCACCGCGATCAAAATCACCACCACCAGCGCTCGGATGACCCACATATATCCTCCTTGACGGGGCAAACTCTTACTGTGGCAATATATAACAGATACCCGACCGGCAGTCAATAAAAAACAAAACCCGCCGGAGCCAGCGTCTCCGGCGGGTGATCGATCGCTTGTGCGTCCAGTCCGACGTCTTATTCGAATTTCAGGCTGGCGAATGTGCCGTTAAAAATCGGCTCATAGGATGAGTTGAGCTTATATTCGCAAATCCCATGGATGACATAAACCAGGCCATTCCTGACGATGACGAGGATTTGCCCGGATTTGTAATCCTGGATCACATCGGCCATGTCGGAGCCGCTTTGGGCCACTTCCACCGTGTACGCCTGGCGGACCGCCAGCGAGAGCCCCTTGGCGTCTCCCGCGGTGACATTGCTACGCTTGAGAACATCGTGAAACTTGGCAATTATAGGCATATTTTTGACGAAAAACTGTTTCTGTTTGGATTTGTACTTGGAATCCAGAAGGCTGTCGACGAATTGTTCCACCGAGAGCGACGTGGTATCGACCAAGACCGAGATCGTGGGTATCTGGGCATAGTCGCGGTTGCCCTGGAATTGCTCCGGAACCGGATATGATTTTTGGGTCAGGACCAACCTCAACGGAAATTTTTCGGCCTTGATCGTCGGCGACCATCCGGTGGGAACCTTTAAACTGAATTTATAAGTGCCGTCGGTGTACACGTCGTCTTTGACTTCCCCCGCCTTCTTGGCCAGAGCCGGGGCGGCGATCATTACGACAAAAAACAAGCACGTCAGTGTCAGGCATACCGCTTTTTTCATATCATTCCTCCTGCATGTTAGCCGCAATAACGAAAAACAGGCAACCAATGTCAAGCTTTTCCGCGGCAATTCTCGCTTCATAAGGGGTATACACCGGAAACGGAGAAACGCCGAAGTTATTTAACCAGTACCGCTTTGAATACGGCCTGGTCCGAACCTGCGCTGGCGCGGAAGAAATAGACGCCACTGGCGGCCGCGACTCCGGCCTCGTCGCGCCCATCCCAAATCATGCGGACCGAGCCGGCATCGGCCGCGACGGTCATCCGCCGCACACGGCGGCCGAGGATGTCATACACGTCGACCGTGACCGGTCCGGATCGGAGCGCAAACCCGTGTCCTTCCAGCATGATCGCGGCATTAAAGGGATTGGGATGGCCGCTGAGCCGGGGAATGTCGTCGGTCCCGGGTATGGGAAGCGGGTCCTCGACCGCCGTCTCGGGCAGCATATACACCCTGACCGAATGGCCGTCGCTGGCGACCAGCAGGTCGCCGTTGCAGCTGACAATTTTGGCGAACCTACCGCCGGAGAAAAGCAGCCTGGGGATGCCGTCGGCTATATCATAGATGAAAAGGCCGGATCGCGCGGCGCAAATCAGCCGGTGGCCATCGAGCTGCATTTCGTACACGATCCCCGTCTCGTTCACGGAATGCAGGATCATCGGGTTGGCCGGATCGGCCATCGACAACGTCAGCAGACCGGGACCGGCGGCGTACATAAACGTATCCACGACCAACATCTGGTAAACCCGTCCGGGCAACGACTTCAGGCCGACGTCTTCCAGATAGAAACCGTTCCAGTTCTCGCGGACCTTGTAGATATTCAGGATCCCTTTGTCGGTAACCCGGTACAGCATCATTTGATAAAGCAAAGCAGAGGTTGTGCTCTCCGGAAATCCCCACCGCAGACGGTTTGGGAAAACCTGCGAATCGTTCCGGGCCGTGCCGTTGAACACGCGATCATTACAGAAATACAAAAGGTCGCCGTCGCTGAAAAAATCCGGAATTAGATGCGGGCGGGTGATGGAATCGGCTACCATGAACTGGGGGAAAATCGAATACGGATCGCCCACGCCGTCGTCAATGAACGGAAAGACGGCATTAAGCGAAACATCGGACACAAATAGCGTGTCCCCCTTGCTGCAGAACCCGGCCGGGTGATACGGCGGGTTGATCATGCGGCCCGATCGAACCGGTCGGGCGGGGTCGGACAGGTCGTAGATTTCGTACCAATTGTTGGTGCCGACGACGTGTAGGCGGGATTTGGAAAACTGGACCTGGGTGATCGGCCCGGGATACGCATACACCAGTGACGGATATTCGGTTTGAATCAATTCGGGATCACCGATATCGAAAGCCACGAACCCCTGCCGACGATGGGGATAGATGATATATGGCCGGTCCTGGTACATATACACGGTGGCCGGTCCGGAAAATCCGCTCAGCGGAAACAATTGAGCAAGTGTATCGGCTCCCGCCACGGAGATGAGTTCGAACCCGTTGACGGAATTGGCCAGAACCATTCCTCCGGGTATCAGATCGATTATATCGGCCCGGATATACGACGCCCGTCGCCCGAGGTATTGAGGGTGCTCCGGGTCGCCGGCCGCTCCCACCATGTATCCGGTCGGTCGGACTCCGGCATAAATCGTGTCGCGCATGACGGACAACGACACTCCCGAGTACGGCAGGAACAGCTCCCCGATCGGTTGGCCGATACCGGCCGCCTCCGGCTGATAGATAAGCACGCCGTTGTAGTCGTCCAGGGCATACAACCGGGAGTTTTCCCTGGCCAGGGCGATCACCCGAATCCCGGCCATACTGCTGTCATTCCATACCACGTGGCCGGGATCGCTGATATCGTACCGGATGAGACCGTCATACTCCGCCGCCAGGTAGAGATATGAACCGATGCACTCCACGTCGAACGGCGGTTTGTCCGGCGTAAATGACCCCAGCAACCGCAAGCGTAGCGGGTCGGCGATCGAAATCAGGTCGAGGACGCCGTTGTCCTTCTCGACCACCAGAATGGTATCGAACAGATGTAACCGCGCCGGCGGAGAATTTAGTTCCATCGATGAATACAGTTTCTTCTTGGTGAAATCGAGGGTGAGGTTGACGACTCCGATGCCGTCCTCGAAGCCGCAATACAGGTAATCGCCCGACTGGACAACGCCATTGATGCCGTTCCATAGGAATGAACCCTGATAGACGAAATCGTCGGAAGCCGCCGCTATCGCGGCCATCATTAGGCAGATGAAGACGATCGCCGTTCTCATCGCACCAGCACCATCTTTCGGGTCGCCTGGCGGCCGTCGCCGGAAAGGCGGGCGAAATACACGCCCGAGGCGGCTTCGTGCCCGGAGGCATCGCGCCCGTCCCAGACGCATCGATACTGCCCGGCCGGATACGTCCCGTCCACCAGCGTGGTCGCTTTCTGCCCCAGGATATTGAAGATATCGAGACTGATCCTCCCGGCCCGATCAAGCGAGAAAACGATGGTCGCGGTGGGATTGAAAGGGTTGGGATAGACCGACTCCACCGCGAATCGATTCGGGATCAGAACGATATCGGGGTCCACGTCGCCGGGATCGCCCAGGTGATGATTGATGCCGCTGTTTTTGTCGTCACCCAGATACTTGGGCCAGACCATCTGCTCGGGGAGGTACGGCGCGTCCAGATTCCACACGAACACATCTTTGTCATCGCCGCACATAACCATCTCCGCCCGACCATCTCCATCGAGATCATCCACCACGGGCACAAAAAGGCTCGACATTACCTGATCGGGCGATGTCAGCGTGACGATCGGAAATCCCGGGGTCGTTTCCCCGGTGGGTTCCCAGACGAAAACCTTCTCGTATCCGCCGAGGAAATGTCCCCCGCGGCAAATGATGTTGGGCGTGCCGTCGCCGTCGACATCGGCAACGATCGGATTCGACAACATATTACGGACTTCCAGGATGCACCCCGACGGCAGCGAGGGACTGCTGACGTAGGGCGATCCGTCCGATTTGTAGACATACACGCGACCCAGATCAAGATTGGAATAGGTGATGACGATTTCTTTCCGGCCGTCGCCGTCGATATCGACGCACACGGGCGCTCCATCGATCCAGCCGGAGAGACTCGGCGACTGCACCGGCCAGCCGCTCAGATCTTCCTTGCCATCACGGGTCACCCAGATACTGGTGATCCCGGTCGTGTCGGATCCGGCGACGACAATCTCCAGATTGCCGTCTTCATCCAGATCGGCCAGCACCCCGCCGGAGGATGACCCGATCTTCCTGGCCAAAGGGCTGTCCCAGCCAAATGGCGGCAATCCATTCCGCCCATTCCAGATATAGATTCCGGAATGGGTTTCCCTTGTGCTGTATACAGAAATGACCTCATCCAGACCGTCTTTATTGAGATCAGTGACCGTCAAAAAAGGAATTGAATTGCCCACAAACGTGGCCGTATCGAAGATATTCGGGTCCAATGCCGTAAACAAACCGTCCAATGAATAAAAATAGGAATCACCATTGAACCGGTAGGCTCGCACTTCGCCCAACCGAGACATATAGACAATGACCGAATCGCCGCTATCGAACAATTGCGCCGGCGCCGGAATCGGATAGGAAAAGTAGGCCATGCCGGTCGAAGCCGGTTTTGGCCATCCGGGCAATGCCTCCCCCCGATAATCAAAACAACCGATCAGATCGGAACCGGTGACGATGATATCCTGAAGGCCGTCGCCGTTGACATCGTCGAAAGCCGGCATCACCCGCATGTCATGATCGACAAGAATCGGGAAACCGGGCAGCAAACCGCCGTCGGCGTCATAGGCATACAATCCTTTTTGGGAACCGACGACGATCTCTTTGCGTCCGTCGCCGTCGATATCGGCCGTCCCCGGTGAAAATGCCAGATACGTGGGCAGATGGACGGGAAAACCCGGACGCATAATATCCAGGATATTGACCGTGATCATATCGACCATGGTCATCGGACCGAAATAGCTGGTCATCATTATGCTGTAAACGCCCGGAGCGATGCCCCGCAAATGCCATTCAAACAACAGTTCATCGAAATATAACTTCGTCCCGCCGAAAATGCGCTGATATGCAGTATCCTGGATCGCCCGATAGGAAACGACGACGGAATCATAATTCGGCCCGTACACACGGCCGCTGATCGGGACCAGGTCATGGACATCCTGCCCATCTTGCGGGGTCGTCAATTCGGCGGCCAGGCCGTTGACTACTCGGATATCCACCCGGTCGGAGCCCGCACCCGACGTCAATCGAAAGGCGAAATAACCGTTCCGGATGCCGCTGTCCCAAACATAGAATGTGTCGGCGTCGGAGGCCGAATCGGCCTGAAAGAGAAGGGTCCACTGATCGGGCGTCAATCCTTCACCCATATATAGTTCCACGGGACCGCGGTAGCCGCCGGTCGTGACGGTCGAAAACACGACCGGACCGGAAACCATCTCATCGGCTCGGGGAGCACTTAAGGTAATCGTCGGTTCCCAAAGAAGACTCAAAGCCCGGCCGACATTCAGCCGACCCCAGCCCGACAGGGAATCATATCCGGGTAGGTAGAGGCCTTCGTTGAACGGATCGACCATATCGTCGGCCGACTGACACAAAATCTCGCCGACCCGATCGACATCGAGGCCGGGAGCGAAGGAAAACAGCATCGCCGCGGCGCCGGCCACCAACGGCGCCGCCATCGACGTTCCGTCGGCCAGAATG
>JAQVRW010000436.1 GCA_028700875.1 Candidatus Zixiibacteriota bacterium
GATCACCCTGCGGGAGCAGGAACTGGATCGGCTGATCGCCGACCAGAACGTGCAGCTGGAACGGATCTCCGGGATGTCGGCCGAGGAAGCCAAGCAGATTTTGATCGAAAATATGGTCAGCAAAGCCCGTCAGGAAGCGGCGGCGATGGCCAAAGAAATCAAGGAGAAGGCGGAACGGGACGCGGAGAAGGAAGCGCGGGAGATCGTCATCCAGGCGATCCAGCGCTGTGCGGCCGACAGCACCGTGGAATCGACCGTCTCGGTCGTCAATTTGCCCAACGATGAAATGAAAGGTCGGATCATCGGCCGCGAGGGGCGCAACATCCGATCTTTCGAAACTGCCACCGGGATCGACGTCATCGTCGACGACACCCCGGAAGCCGTGATTCTCTCTGGGTATGACCCCATCCGGCGGGAGATCGCCCGGATGGCGCTGGAGAAGCTGGTGGCCGACGGCCGCATCCATCCCACGCGGATCGAGGAAGTGGTGGAAAAGGCCGAGAAGGACATGGAAGTGATCATCCGCGAGGTGGGCGAACAGGCGGCGTTCGAAATCGGCATCCATGGCTTGCATCAGGAGATCATCAAGCTCCTGGGCAAGTTGAAATATCGTTCCAGCTATGGCCAGAACGTCCTGCGCCACTCCAGCGAAGTGGCCATGCTGGCCGGCATGATGGCGGCGGAATTGAAACTTGACGCCAACATCGCCAAACGTGCCGGTTTGCTGCATGATATCGGCAAGGCGGTGGACCGGGAGACGGAGGGCACCCATACCCAACTCGGGGCCAAACTGCTGATCAAATTCAACGAAAATCCCATCGTGATCAACGCGGTGGAATCGCACCATGGCGATGTCCCGCAGGAATCGCCCTATCCCGTGTTGATTCAGGCGGCCGACGCCATCTCCGGCTCCCGGCCGGGGGCGCGCCGCGAACCGCTGGAAAGCTACATCAAGCGTCTGGAAAAGCTGGAGGAACTGGCCGACAGTTTCAAGGGCGTGGCCAAGGCATATGCCATCCAGGCCGGGCGTGAGGTCCGTGTCATCGTCGAATGCGAACAGATGGATGACCTGGCGTCATCGATCCTGGCCTCCGAAATCGCCCGCAAGATCGAGGAAGTGATGGAATATCCGGGGCAGATCAAAGTCACCGTTATTCGGGAGTCCCGCACCGTGGAGTACGCCAAGTAATGTCGAGTTTCAAGGTCATATTCATCGCCGACGTGGTCGGCAAACCGGGACGATATGTCTTGTCGCAGATGACCCGGCGGCTGCAGTTCAAATACAACGCCGATTTTACGATCGCCAATATCGAAAACGCGGCCGGCGGTTTCGGCATCACGCCGGAGATGGCCAAGCGGGTGTTTGCCTATGGCGTGGATTGTCAGACGTCGGGCAATCATATCTGGGACAGGGGCGGGATCGGCGAATACATGGACCGCGAGCCGCGGATGATCCGGCCGGCCAACTACCCGCTGGGAGCGCCGGGCAACGGCCATTACGTGGCCCAATGCGGCGAGATCAAGGTCGCGGTGATCAACCTGATGGGCCGGACGTTCATGTATCATATCGACTGCCCGTTCCGCACCGCCGACGAGATACTGGAATCGTTTACGACCTGCCCGGAGATCATCATCGTGGATATCCATGCCGAGGCGACCAGCGAAAAAGAGGCGCTGGCCTATTATCTCGACGGCCGCGTCTCGGCGGTGGTCGGCACCCATACCCACGTGCAGACGGCCGATGAGTGCATTTCCTCCCGGGGACTGGCCTATATCACCGATGTCGGGATGACCGGATCGCATGATTCCATTCTGGGGATGCGTAAAGGCCCGGCCCTGGACCGGTTCCTGACCGGCATGCCGAAACGGTTATCGGTGGCGGAGGACGATGTTCGGATTTCCGGAGTCGTTATGGATTTCGATCCGCAAAATCGCGGAAGAGCAATGGCAATCGAAAGGTTCTGCATGTCGCTGGATCTTTCCATGCCGCTGAAAAACCCTTACCAGGAGATCGAGGATGCAGGGGAAGCTGATTGACGGCAAGGCGATTGCCGAACAGGTAAAGGAAGAGGTAAAATCAGACGTTGAGACTCTGCTCGGCCGGGGGGTGACCCCGGGTTTGGCGGCGGTTCTGGTGGGGGATGACCCGGCCTCGCACATCTATGTGAACGGCAAGGCCAAAGCCTGCAGTCAGATGGGAATCAAGAGCGAAGTGATCAAACGCCCGGCCGATATCCAGGCCGAGGAATTGCACCAGTTGATCACCGAACTCAATGAACGAAAAGACATGCACGGCATCCTCATTCAATCTCCTCTGCCCAAACATCTCGATGAGCTGGAGGCGGTTCTCAACGTCAATCCCCTGAAGGACGTGGATGGGTTCCATCCGGTCAATATGGGGTATCTGCTATTGGGTTCGCCCATTTTTCTGCCCTGCACGCCGTACGGGATCGTGCGGATGCTGGATGAGATCGATGTCGATCCCAAGGGGAAAAAGGTGGTTATCATCGGCCGGGGGAACATCGTCGGAAAACCATTGGCGGCCATCCTGATTCAAAAATGGGATGGTTGTAACGCCACCGTCACGGTCTGCCACACCGGCACGGCCGATATCCCGGCCGAAACCCGTCAGGCCGACATTATCGTGGCCGCCATGGGCAAGCCGCGTTTCGTGACCGCGGACATGGTCAAAGAGGGCGTGGTGATCATCGATGTCGGAGTAAACCGCGTGGCGGATCCG
>JAQVRW010000437.1 GCA_028700875.1 Candidatus Zixiibacteriota bacterium
TCAATTTCGACAACGAGATGAAGAAGGCGTTGGGGACCGGGGCGGTGATGCCGATGAAGACGACCAGCGCAAATCACATGTCCAACGTCGGGGCGGAATCCTCGGTGAAAGTAACCGAACACGAGGCGGAGTCGGAGGAAGATCTCAATGGAGTGGATATCGACACCGAGATCACGAATCTGGCGGTCAACGAAATGAACTACACGGTAGGGGCGCGTCTTTTGGAAAAGAACATTGAGACGTTGCGCAAGGCGATCACAGGACGCTGAGGTAGACTATGGCGGGGATATTTTCGTCGATTGAGGTTTCCGGGTCCGGCATGTCGTTGCAACGCCGGAAAATGAACGTGGTGTCGGAGAACATCGCCAATGCGGAAACCACCAAGACACAGGAAGGGGGACCGTATCGGCGGCGCCGACTGGAAGTCAGCGCCGATGACGAGAAGCTTCCCTTCCAAACGGTTCTGGAGAGCAGCCGGAACGGTTTGCTTCTGACCAGTAAAGGGCATCTGCCGGAACTGCCGGCCACATCGGGCAACTATGAGACGGTGGCGGTGGCGAAGGGGAATGAAATCCAGGCCGATGAGAACGCCTATCGGCTGGTGTACGATCCGACCCATCCCGACGCGGACGCCGAAGGGTACGTCAAGATGCCGGATATCGAACTTATCAATGAAATGGTTGACATGATGTCGGCCAATCGGGCCTACGAGGCCAACGCGTTGTCCATCGCGGCTTCCAAGGAAATGTTGAAGAACGCCCTGGATATTTAAGACGCGTAAGCGGAGGAGACAATAGGAATGAAGATCACCGCGTTACCCATCGACGTCTATCGTCAGGCGGGGGCGTTTCCGACGGCTAAGAATGACGCCGCCGTTACGGCCGATGCCGCCAAGGCGCAGAAGACCGGCGTTATCACGCTGCCGGGAAACAAGGAAACGAAGGCGGGCGCAGTCGCCGCCCAACGGGGGCCGTCGCCCTTCGCGGGGGTGCTCTCGACCGAGGAAAAGACCCTGTTGGTCAAGTATTTCGCCCGTTTCGGAGATGATGCGCCGACCGCACCGGCATACGGGGTCGAGGCCCGAACCAATCCGGTGACGTTTACCGGAATCAACCTGGATGTGAAAGTATGAATGGAATCAGTATCATCCGGCCGCCGCTCGGGCCGGTAACGGCGGGAATATCGCAACCCAAGGCTGCGCCCGAAGGAAAAGAGAGTTTCGGCGATCTACTGTCGAAGGCGATCACGGATGTCAATGATCTTCAGAGCACGGCCGCGACGGCCCAGGACAAGCTGGTGCGCGGGGACGCGGCCGAATTGCATCAGGTCATGATCGCCGCCGAAAAAGCCGGCATTTCGTTTGATTTGCTGTTGGAAGTCAGGAAACGGTTGGTGGAAGCATACCAGGAATTATCCCGTATGCAGGTTTAGCCGCCGCCTGATATTCGTTTCAAATAGGATTTGATATGGAATATCTAAAGCAGGTATTGTCACAACTGTCCGACACGGTCCGCCGCATGTCCACCAGCCAGGTGGTCATGCTGGTGGCCATCGTGGCCGGAACGATCGTGGGCGCAGTCGCCGTCGCCGGATGGATCGGCAAGGTGAACTATCAGCCCCTGTACACCAATCTGGAAGCGACGGAAGCGGCCGATATCACCCAGTATCTGGCCGAAAAGAAGATTCCGTACCAGATCGGCCCCGGCGGGACGTCGATCGAGGTCCCGGAAAAAGACCTGTATACGGCGCGGCTGGGTCTGGCCTCGCAGGGATTGCCGCATTCAGGCACCGTGGGGTATTCGATCTTCGACCAGACCAACCTCGGCATGACCGATTTTCTGCAAAAACTGAATTATCGCCGGGCCTTGGAAGGAGAACTGGGCAAGACGATTTCTTCATTGCGCGAGGTCCAGACGGCCCGGGTGCATATCGTTATTCCCGAAGAACGGCTGTTCGCCGATCAGCAGCAGGAGACAACCGCCTCGGTCGTGCTGAAACTGAAGCACGCCGGGACGCTATCGAAGATGCAGATCTCAGGGATAACTCATCTGGTGGCGTCATCGGTGGAAGGATTGCAACCAGGCAACATCACCGTCGTGGACTACGAGGGGAATCTGCTGTCGTCCTCTGTCGGCAACGACCAATTGGCCTCGTTAAGCAACAGCCAACTGGAGGTGGCCCAGACGGTCGAACGCGATTTGGAGCGAAAAGCGCAGACCATGCTCGACGGCGTCCTGGGACCGGGCAAGTCGATTGTTCGCGTGACCGCCGAATTGAATTTCCAGCAATACAGCAAGACGTCGGAAAATTACGATCCGAACACAGTGGCCATCCGGTCGGAGCAGAAGATCGAAAACTCCGATATCAGCAGCAAGAAAAAGACGGAGGCCGCCGAGGATAAGCAGGACAACCAGTCCACCACCACCGTGACCAATTACGAGGTGTCCAAGACCGTGGAATCGATCATCGATCCGGTGGGACAGGTCAAGCGGTTGTCGGTGGCGGTGCTTCTGGACGGCACCTATAAAGAAACCCCCGGATCCGGCGGGACGCCGGAGAAGGTGTATCAGCCCCGGCCGCAAAGCGAGATCGACCGCCTGACGGCGATTGTCAAGAATGCGGTGGGGTATTCCCCGGAGCGGAACGATCAGGTCGAGATGGTCAATATCGCCTTCGACAAGCAGTACTTGACCGACGAACAGCAGGAGATGGACAAACAGGTCACTCGTCAGTTT
>JAQVRW010000438.1 GCA_028700875.1 Candidatus Zixiibacteriota bacterium
GCGCAGCAACCCCACAACCCGGTGAAATACCTATGGCAACCCTGAACGGAAAGACGATGTGGCGGGTCGGCAACCGTGGCGGGAAAACGATCCGGCGAGGGTTGGAGACCGGGATACGATCCGGGGGCGCCTACGGCTACACGTGCGGGACGACGACCGGAAAGACGGTCACGCCGCTCAAGCGGAGGCGAGGGTAGCATGCGTGACCCCGCCAGAATCCGGAGGATTTTGAACAAATTGGAGATGGTCTGGGCGATGGACCGGGATGCCCGGTTCGGTCAACTCGCGTACATTCTCTTCTGGCAGATACCGGAGACGCGACGAGCAATAGATCAAGGCGGGTTCACTACAATGATCGATCCGTTCTCCGTTGAAGACGATTTGTTCGAAGCGCTCCTGGACCAGGTGATCGCCGAACGAACGCTGATCGTGTCGGACCGATAGTGTCCGACCGAATGTATTATATTTTGTCATTTCAAATAGATGGGTATGCGTTCTCTCGTGCTTGCCATCGACTTTGACGGCACCATTGCGATCGACCGGTATCCCGAGGTAGGGAGGTTAAAACGACAGGCAAAAGAGTATCTTGACCGGCTCTACGATGACGGTCACCGGATCATCATCAATTCCTGCCGTGCCGGGTATGGCGAAGATAAAATGCGCCAGTTCCTCGACGCCCAGGGGATCCGGTATCATGCCATCAACAGCAACCTGCCGGACCGGATCGCCGCTTACCAGAACGATTGCCGGAAAGTCGGGGCCGACCTGTATATCGACGACAAAGGAGTGTTCGCCAACCGGATCATCACGTGGCCGCAGATCTATGCCTACATTACCAAGATGGCCGCCACCGTCCCGGTCATCCTCTGTATCGTCGGTGAAAGCGGGACGGGGAAGACCGAGATTGCCACGTATATCGAGCAGGAGTATGGGATCCCCATGTTGCGGTCGTGCACCGACCGGCCGCCACGGTCACCTGACGAAGACGGTCACCGGTTCTTAACGCCGGCGGAGTTCGATACGATCGACCACAAAATTGCCGCCACCGAGTTCGGCGGGTACCGGTATGCGTGCCGGCCCGAAGATCTCCAGGCGCGGAACACCTACGTGATCACGGAAGACGGGTATGAGAACCTGCTCCGGGAGGCGGATGGCCGGTATCGGGTCGTCGGAATCCGGGTCTGCCGGCCGGCCGCGTTACGTTTGGTCGACCCCGACCGGATCGCCCGGGACCGGGACCGGTTCGTCCTGCCGCTGATCAGCTACCAGTATGTCATCGACAACGTCTGGACTGAGGTTGCGCCGTTGTATGACTGTATTGACACTTTGTTGGTCGACCTGTTCCATATCGACCGCCACAATACGTGGCGGGAACACCAGTCGACCGCTTTGATTAAGGTGTAGGGTATGGGCGTCGTCACATTCACGCTAACCGCAATCGTTATTGCTTACTTTGTAAAAAAGAAAGAACGAGTTGTCATGTGGCTCCGGGCAATCCGGACACCGATTGATGTCTCTAAAAAAGGTTAGGGTCGGATGGTGACCGTATATTCCATATCCGACGCTTTGAAAAATTGCTGGCAGAACTTGGCGGCCATCGAGGGCCGGTACATCTTGCAACTGAAGATGTCGATATAGGCGGTATTCGTCTCGTTTGCGAAATGGGCGGTAATGCACGAGGTCTCGATCAACTGCGTCAGGGAGTAGCCCGCCACCCAGTCGGTTGGCCCGAAATGCACGATCTGCGGCTCCCCGAACCGTTTCATCTCGATGTGGTCGCAGATTGCGATGATGAACTGGTGCAACCGGTCCCGGTCCCGGATGAAAGTCGGGTCGCATTCCCGCAGATCGATACTGGTACACAACCCCCATGCCCCGATCTCGGCACATTCGTCGAGGATTTCTTCATCAGTAGCATATTCCATCATATTTTTCACCACTCCGCGTGCTTTGTGCGTGAACAGGTGTTCAGCGTCAGGAGGTATAACCTTTGTGGCGGCATCTATATATGGGGTAGTAGGTAATACAATCTGTCATACGCAAAGGAGGTTTTTGAATCAACGAACCCGATGATGCTCGTGCGCGGTCCTGGTACCTGTCTCAGTTCGAGACGTTCTACCCCGTCCTGTATATCATGGTCAACCATCCACGGTTGTATCGCAAAGTAATTGCGTTCTGCAACAGTTGCTATGCGCGCACGCCCACGATCGACCCGGCAACCTACCACGGCGTCTTCTCGCTCTTCTATGCCTCGTTGATACGGGGGTTTGAATGCACCTATTGCGGTTGTCCCATGGATCTGACCAGCGATGATCATCAGGTCTCGGTCGACCATGTCGTCCCCCTCTCCCGGGGCGGGACGAACAATCTTGACAATCTGGTCCTGTGCTGCCGGCACTGCAATATCGAGAAAGGCAACTTGATGATCGACCAATGGATGGCCAAGAAACAGGCCGCGACGGTCTCACGCCAACAACAGGCGACGATCGAGGAGGCGGTCCGGGACCTCCAGGAGAAGTGGAAGGACCAGCCGTATCGCATCGACCCGGTTGTGGCGCAATCCTGAACGGTCGGGTATCGGTCGGCAGATTCGGCAACCGAGCCCACATCTTTTGTATGGTGCAAGCATTATATATCGTGACCACGCTATGTTTATATCTTGATGTTGAATGATGAGGCAGGGTACAAACCTGATTACAGACGGGGCCGGATGCATGCAACACCGGGTCGTCG
>JAQVRW010000439.1 GCA_028700875.1 Candidatus Zixiibacteriota bacterium
GAACAAACACCTTCTGGATGTCTGCGGCAAGCCGATGATCCACTATTCCCTGTCCATTCTGGCCGACGCCGGCGTCAAAGACGTCACACTGGTCTCCAATCCCCAGCATGTCGAATCGTTCGAAAGACTCCTGTCCGACAATTTCGGCGGACGGTTCGATGTCATGCGCTTCGTCGCCCAGAGAGACAAACCGGGAATCGCCGGTTCGATCCTGATGATGCCCCCCGAAGAGCGGCGGGGACCATACATGGTCGTCCTGGGTGACAATATCATCGGCGGCACGGTCGCGCCGTCGCGAGCAAAGTTCGACCGAAACCCGAACAAAGCCCTGATCCATCTGGCCGAGGTCCCGTACCCCAAGATGTTCGGCGTCGCTCACCTCGAAGACGGCAAAGTGGAAGCGATCGAGGAAAAGCCGGAGGATGATTCCTCGCACTGGGCGATCACCGGCATTTATTTCTTCCCCAGCGACTTGTTCGACATGGCCGCCAATGTCCGGCCCTCGCACCGGGGGGAATACGAGGTGACCGACATTCTTTCCGCTTATCTCGACCAGGGGCGGCTGGAATACCACATGCTGGACTGTTGGTGGGTGGATGCCGGGACCCATAAATCCCTGGCCCGGGCCAAGCACCTGCTGTGTGGCGGCAAATCCTCGGAAGGCGGGTCGTGAGAATGATCGATGGGGTCAGGACCAAGAAACTGGTGACGCATGTCGATGATCGGGGCTGGCTGTTTGAAATCCTGCGCAACGACGACGACCTTTTTATTGCCTTCGGCCAGGTCTATCTGACGGCGGTTTATTCGGGAGTGGTCAAAGCCTGGCATTGCCATGCCCTACAAACCGACAATTTTACCGTGGTCTCCGGGATGGCCAGGCTGGTGCTGGCCGATCTGCGCGAAAACAGCCCAACGCGCGGCGAAATCAACGAATTTCATATCGGCGACCAGAACCGGATGCTGGTGCGGATTCCGCCGGGCGTGTACCACGGCTTGAAAGGAATCGGCCCCGGCGCCGCGCTGGCCCTGAATTGCCCGACCGAGCCGTATAATCCGGAACGGCCCGATGAAATCCGCCTGCCGTACACCTGCGATGAAATCCCCTATGATTGGGATGTCAGGCACGGGTGATGAAACTCCTCATCACAGGGACAGCCGGGTTTATCGGATCCAATCTGGTCCGATACCTCCTCTCCACCGTGGATGACCTGTCCATCATCTCGCTGGACAGCCTGGAATACGCCGGCAATCTGATCACTCTGGAAACGATTCCCGGCGGCGTGGCCTCCGAACGACATCGTTTCGTCCTCGGCTCCATCTGCGATACCGCCCTGGTGGAATCGCTGGTCGCTGAGGGTCTTGACGGCATCATCAATCTGGCCGCCCATACTCACGTCGACCGCGCCTATTACCATCCGGAGCTGTTCATCAGGAACAACGTCGAAGGCGTGTTGAACCTGTTGCGGGTGGCCGAGAAATGCCCCGTGGGACGCATCCTTCAGGTATCCACCGATGAAGTCTATGGGGCGGCCGGACCGGACAACCCATGCGATGAAAACGCACCCCTGCGGCCAGGCAATTACTATGCCTCCTCTAAGGCGGCGGCCGACCTGTACATCTCGGCGGCTCTCAATTTCGGGACGATCGACGCCGTGATCGTCAGGGGAACCAACAATTTCGGCCCATGGCAGTATCCGGAGAAGCTGATTCCCCTTTTCACCCGCCGGATTCTGCGGGGAGAAACGCTGCCGCTGTACGGCGACGGCCGTCAGATGCGCGACTGGCTTTTCGTCAATGATTTCTGCCGGGCAATCTGGCTGGTTTTCACCAAAGGCGTGCGCGGGCAGATTTACAACGTCGGGGCCGGCAACCACATCACCAACGCCGAATTGAGCCGCAAATTGGTAACCCTCTTGAAAGCCGATCCGGCGCTGATTCGGAACGTGGCCGACCGGCCGGGCCACGATTTCTGCTATGCCGTTAATTGGGACAAGATCAAAGGCCTGGGTTGGACCGTCCACACCAATTTCGATACCGCCCTGGCCGAAACGGTCGCGTGGTACCGGGACAATCCGGAGTGGGTCGAAACGATCATGAAGACGTCCCGATCCAATCCCAAAGATCACGCCTTCTTCGAACGGCATTACCGGAATCGATCATGAATGAACCGTCGATTCTGGTAACCGGAGCCGGGGGACTGCTGGGCCGACGAGTGATTGAACAGGCCGTCGGCCGGTATCACCTGTATGGCCATTATCACCGGGCCTCCTCGACAGAACTCCCGCCCGATAGTTTCAGCGGGAATCTCACCGACCGTGATCATGTAGCCTGGTTGGCCAAAAAGATTCACCCCGATATAATCATCAACTGTGCGGCGTTGGCCGATGTCGATCGATGCGAACGAGAACCGGCCCTCTCCCAAAGCATCAATGTCGAGGCGGTCAGGCATCTGGTCGGCGCTTTCCCGCACGTCGTCCTCGTGCAGTTGTCGACCGATTATGTTTTCCCCGGCGGTTCGCCTCCCCCCGACCCGTCGGCCCCGACCGGCCCGCTCAATGTCTATGGCCGCCACAAACTCGACGCGGAATCCGTGGTGCAGGACGCCTCGGCCGACAACCTTATCATCCGCACCGCCACGTTGTTGGACTTCCTCGGACGACGGAATGTTTTTCAGCCGTTGTACGAACCGCTTCGAGCCGGACATGAGGTTTCCTGCCT
>JAQVRW010000440.1 GCA_028700875.1 Candidatus Zixiibacteriota bacterium
TGACAGGAAAAACGAAAAGAAAACCGAACGGGGCGCGCGGCGTCGCCGCCGCGTTCGCGGACATATTCAGGGAACCCCCGAACGTCCCCGGATGACCGTGGCCCGTTCTTTACGGCAGATGTTCGTGCAGATCATCGACGATCGCGGACAAGTCACCCTCTTGGGATTGGGGACCCTCTCCAAGACGATGACCGATAAAATGGATCCCAAAGATTCGAAGACGGTCCAGGCCAAGAAGCTCGGCGAAGAGATCGCCCGCCAGGCGCTGGAAAAGGGGATCACCCAGGTGGTCTTCGACCGCAACCGTTTCCGGTATCACGGCCGGGTCAAGGCGATAGCCGAAGGGGCCCGCGAAAAGGGTTTGAAATTGTAATGCAGATCATAAAGGATGAGGTGACAGTTGGCGCGTTTTGAAGTTGACAATCTTGAGTTTCAGGAAAAAGTCATTCATATCAACCGCGTCGCCAAAGTGGTGAAAGGCGGCCGACGGTTTTCCTTTACCGCTCTGGTGGCCGTAGGCGACCGCAACGGTAAGGTTGGTATCGGACTGGGCAAGTCGGCCGAAGTTGCCGGCGCCATCCACAAAGGGACGGAAGCCGCCCGCCGGGCCATGGTTGGTGTCTCCCTGGTCGAAGGCACCGTGCCCCATCAAATCATCGGGATTTTCGGCGCCACCCAGGTGATCCTGAAGCCGGCCTCTCCGGGGACCGGGGTTATCGCCGGCGGCGGCGTTCGGGCGGTGCTCGAGTCGGCCGGAGTCCAGGATATCCTGACCAAGATTTTGGGGTCGCGGAATCCCCACAATGTCGCCAAGGCGACCATGAACGGGTTGATGAGGCTCCGCACCCGGCAGCAGGAACAGGATTTTTTGGAGAAGGGTTGATAGGTCCAGCATGGCCAAATTGAAAATTACCCAGGTGCGTTCGGCCGCGGGACGGCTGCCCAAGCACCGCCGCACGATTATTGCGCTCGGTCTGGGCAAAATTCGCCGGACGGTGATTCACGAGGATACCCCGCAGATTCGCGGCATGATTAACAGCGTCCAGCATCTGGTGACGGTCGAAGAGATCGGTTGACCGCCTCACCAGCGGATACGAAAGGTTCTGTGATGGAATTGTCCAACTTGAAACCGGCTCCGGGATCGCGCCACAACCGCAAACGGGTGGGACGCGGCTCGGGCTCCGGGCACGGCAAAACTTCGGGTCGCGGCCACAAGGGCCAGAAGGCCCGCTCCGGCGGCACCATCCATCCCTGGCAGCAGGGCGGGCAGATGCCACTGCACCTGCGCCTGCCCAAGCGGGGGTTCCGCAATATCTTCAAGCAGGAGTTCCAGATCGTCAATCTGGAAAGCCTCAAGGGCTGTCCGACGGACCAGCCGATCACGGCGGAAGTACTCAAGGGTCTGGGAAAGATCAAGTCATTGAATATTCCGGTCAAGCTGCTCGGTCGGGGTGAGGCGGAAGCTGCGATGACGGTGGTGGTCGCCGCCTGTAGCGAATCCGCCCGGAAAAAGATCGAGGCCGCCGGGGGAAAGGTTGAGGTGGCCCAGTGTTAGGGACGTTTCAATCGATTTTCAAAATCGAAGAGCTGAGAAGACGGATCTTCTACACCTTAGCCCTGCTGATCGTTTATCGCATCGGCGGCCATATCCCCACCCCGGGTATCGACGCCTCGGTGCTGGAAAGCTTTTTTGCCGGGTCGGCCGGAACCCTGCTGGGCATGTTCGACATGTTCGCCGGCGGGGCCTTCCACAAGGCGACCATCTTCGCCCTGGGGATCATGCCCTATATTTCCGCCTCGATTATCATGCAGCTTCTGGGCGCGGTCATTCCGTACATCCAGAAACTGCAGAAGGAAGGCGAAGAAGGACGGCGGAAGATCACCCAGTACACCCGCTACGGCACGGTCCTCATCGCTGCGCTGCAGGCCTACGGCACGGCCGTGTATCTGCGGTCGATCGTCGGCCCGACCGGCATGCCCGCCGTCACGATGAGCGGTATGACCTTCATTCCGCTGACCATCCTGACCTTCACCTGCGGCACGATTTTCATCATGTGGCTGGGCGAGCAGATCACCGAGCGCGGTATCGGCAACGGCATTTCGCTGATCATCTTCATCGGCATCATCGCCCGTTTCCCGGAAGCGGTCATCGAGGAAGCCCAGATGGTCTTCGCCGGGACCCGCTCCATTTTCGTGGAACTGCTCATGATTGCCATGATGATCGCGGTCATCGCCGCGGTTGTCCTGGTCACTCGCGCCCAGCGGCGGGTGCCGGTGCAGTATCCCAAGAAGGTCGTCGGGCGCCGCGTCTACGGCGGCCAGACCACCCATCTGCCGCTGTCGGTCAACTCGGCCGGTATTATCCCGATCATCTTCGCCCAGTCGATCATCATGGCTCCGGCGACGGTGGCCCAGTTGTTTCCCAATGTCGAGTGGGTCAATAACATGATCACCTACTGGTTCACCCCCGGAACGTGGATCTATTCCATCCTCTACGGCGTGATCATCGTTTTCTTCGCCTACTTCTACACGGCGTTGGTTTTCAATCCGATCGACCTGGCCGACAACATGCGCAAGAACGGCGGTTTCATTCCGGGGATTCGTCCCGGCAAGCGAACGGCCGAATATATAGAAAAGATTTTGACCCGCATCACCCTGCCGGGCGCCGTCTTCTTCGCCCTGATCGCCATCCTGCCCTGGGTCTTGATGTCCCAG
>JAQVRW010000441.1 GCA_028700875.1 Candidatus Zixiibacteriota bacterium
CCGGTATCGATTCCCCGGTCTGGTTGGCGGACACCACGGTCGGCGTCAACCAACCTACCTTACTCTTGCACCAGGCATCGGGATGAGCCGGGGTGCGCCCCATACCGCCGTTCCAGCTACCCGTGGCCATTAGTGACCAATTGCCGACGCCTTGGGAGCTGCCGTCGGTGTCATACAGGTCCGGCAGGCCAAAAACATGGCCCAATTCATGACAATACACGCCGATGGTCATATCGCCGGACGCGTTCCAGAATTCGGGCATGATGGCATAATTATAGATCAACACGCCATCCCGGTTCCGAGGAGAGATCGACCATTTGTGCGACCAAATATCGGTCGTGTTCCCGGTGTATTCGGCGCCGGGTCCGGCATGAGTGATCAAAAGCGCGTCTACGTACCCATCGCCGTCGTTGTCGTATTCCGAAAAATCCACCTGAGCGTCGACCAGGTCGACCAAATCTTCGCACAGTTTCTGAGTGTTATGAGGGTAGGGCGAACCGGTGCCGTAGTCATTGTCCACATAATAGGCATAGGTCTGAGGAGCCCGTTTCCAATTCATACTGGAGGGAAGATTGACGGTGACCAGATCGATTTGCCCGTAGGATACCTCGTCGTAGTAATCGCGGACGGTTCCCGTTTGGGCCGCAAAAATAAGTGTGTCGAATTCGGCCGAGGATGTGACGCCCGGGTTATCGGAGAAGTCAACCATGATGCAGAGCGCCTTGAACGACCCGGCAAAAGCCGGGGTGTTGATGATCGCCGGAGCATCGAGGCCACTATCTGCGCCGGAGATTCGTGTCTTGGCAAAAGGAAGGGCGACCTCCCCGGACTGGATCTTTCCCTGAATATCCGGATGAGGTGGCATGGCGGTGACCTGACCGGCCGCCATCGACAAACCGGTCATCAAGACCGCTGCGATGGTCAGGCGGAAAATTAACATGTAGGAACGATTCCCCATGGCATACTCCTTTAGAAACGAATGCCGCTTTGGACGCCCAGCGACAGGCCCTTGCCGGAAGCCGTGCTGACGGCGTTGTAATTGGCTGCACCGAGATCGAAATAGACGGCGGCGAAATCAAGTCCCAGACCGGCGGCGTAGGTTGTGCCGGCTTTGCCGCCGACGGCCATGCCGGCCCGCAGGGGCAGGAAACTAAAGAGACGATATTCGCATCCGGCCGAAACGCGGGGGTTAGGGCTGGTGCCGGCGCCTCGCTTGAATCCTTGTTCCCAATCAACGGCCCACAGCAGACGTCCGGCGGTATGGGCCAGACCGACCCGGATCAATGTGGGAAGTTGCGACGTGAACGGGCTGATGGCGACCGTGGTATCGTCAGAAGTGATCAGAGAATCGCCGTCCATCATGGCCAGCGTAAGCGTGTCGAAGGCAAACGAATATCGATGCTCTTTCGTCTCTTGATCCCAGCGGACATGGCTGTACAGATTGAATACGGTCACGCCGATCGTGTAGCTTTTGCTGACTTTCAGCGATGCGCCGAGGTCGACGGCGTATCCGGAACCGCCCGTGGCGGTGCGGGAGGTGAGACTCCCGGCCCCCGAATACCCGGTGGCCAGCGTGGCGGCATGGCCGTTCAGCTCAGTGACCTCTTCGTACCCGAGACCCTGGAGATAATGGAAGGTGCCGCCGACCGCCAATTGGCGATCATAATTTTTGTACAATCGCTGACCGTAGGAGAAGTTGACCGACGCCAAGCCAAACCCCTCGCCGTACATGCCCTCAAGGTCGAGCGTGTCTGCCATTGCGTTTCCCTCGAGGAGCAGTTCCATCGGCGTCCGGCCCATGTTGATTTCGGCGGCGCCGATCGCCGACAGGGAAATCGCCAGGTTGCCCAGCGACAACCCGACGGCGGTGACCTCAGCGTCGGCCGAGACTTTTAAACCTTCTGAGGGGATTTTATCCAGGAGTTCATCTTTATCGGATTCGTTCAGGTTGGCCCCAGTGTAGTGGTTGTAATCATCCAGTGAGAAGCTATTGTTGGAAACCGATACACCCAGGCCGAAAAATTGGAGGCCGCTTCTCCGGCCTCCGTCCAGGCCCAAATTGGCGGGGTTAAACGACGAGCAATCATTTCCCCGAGCCAGGGAAACGTAGGCGCCGGCCATGCCCATGGCGCGGGCGTTGGCCAGTCCGGCCGCCGCGCCCAGAACGGCCGCGACGGAAAGGATGATGATCAATGTCATCAGCGCCGTCAATCCGTGGAGCGCCATCGTTTGCGCCCGCTTATCATGTCGCGATGATTTCATGACGGCTAATCCTCCCAAAGATTGTCATTGACGTTGACATCGACTTCCAGCCAACTGCTGATCGTCAACGAATCGCTGGCGGTCAGGGTGATCGTGGTGTCGCCGGCTCCCAGAAGGGTGATCAATTCCCCCATCCAGAGAGTGTCGTTTTCGAGCACTCTCAACTGGGTAGAATCTATAGTCAAAACGACTTGGGAGACGACAGCTTGCGTGACGCGGCCGTCAGGTCCTACGATTCCGGGGCTCATGACGATCGGGCCAAGCCTTACCTGGGGATTGTCGTAGAGCGAGACCGAATCCGGTCCGAGGAGGATTTCGGCTGAAACACCCACCGGGAGACGGTTGGTAAGGATGGCATGAAAACGGGCGGCGGCAAGATTCTCCACGATCGAGGTGTCGAGGTCGAGGTCGGAAGATTCCCAGCCTCCGTCGACGACGGTCGA
>JAQVRW010000442.1 GCA_028700875.1 Candidatus Zixiibacteriota bacterium
GTTGTATATCCACGATGTTCAGGCGACGCTGGCGGAAAAGGGTTTCGCCCGCGGGCCGCTGAAGATCATCGAAATCTGCAACGGCAAATTCGCCCACGAGGCGCTGAATAAGGATATGCGGGTGTCGATTTTCCTGCCCTGCAAGATCAACGTCTATACCGAAGGCGGGAAAACCATCATCAAGGCGATGCGGCCGCTGGCGATACGAGAAATGCTGCCGGACAGCGGTCTGGATGCTGTCGCCGAAGGGGTCGACCGGATCGTTATCGAAATCGTCGACCGCGCCGCCGCCGGAAAGTAAAACCATCGAGGGAACCATGCCGCTTTACGAATACAAATGTCGTGATTGCCAGAATACGTTCGAGATTCTAGTCGGGAAGACCGTGCCCGACGTGTCTCCGGTCTGCCCGAAATGCGGATCGGATCGATACGAACGTCTTTTTTCCAGCTTCGCCATGTCGTCGGGCAAAAGCTCATCCGCTCCTTCCTGCGGCAAGAGCGGCGCTTGCGGACACGGGGGGTTTTCGTGAGCGTAGTACACCGATAATCCGTCGTTGACGGAGGAGCATTGACCATGAACAAGACCGTGTTGACCGTAGTCGGCATTTTCGCCGTCGGCCTGCTGATTCTATATGGTTTCAAAGGAGCCACAACCGGAGAGGTGACCGCCGGAGAGAAGAACATCACCTGGACCGACCCCGGCGTCGCCAGAGAGACGATCGCCTCGGGGCAAAAACCGATTTTCCTTTTCGTCCAGACCGATTGGTGCACCTTCTGCAAAAAGATGAAAGCGGAGACGTTCGCCGATCCGGCGGTGCAAAACGAATTGAACGACCGTTTCGTCAATATCACGATCAACCCGGAGAAGGACGGTACCGCCCGATTTACCGGCGAGGAGTTGTCTTATGCCGCGCTGGCGACTCAACTGGGAGTGAATGGTTATCCGGCGTCGTTCTTTTTCACGCCCGACGGCAAATTGCTGGGGGGCCAGCCGGGATATATCGAACCTTCCCAGTTCGCTGAATTGACCGAGTATATCGGCGGCGGCTACTACACCAAGTACAAATTCCCCGAATTCCTGGCGTTGCCCAAAGACAAGCGAATCTGAACTTTCCGGCCCACGCTCTTTTTCCCGGAACTGTTGATTTGACGTATGGAAGGCTGCCCGTCCAAACAAGTTTGGACGGGCCACCCGGTCGCGGGGGAAAGCTGCGCCTTTTCAACTCGTCCCAATTTATGGACGGCACACGAAAGGGATATGGGGATCAATAGAACAGGCGTTTGATGTTGGGGAATCAAAGGAATCAAACGGCTCCGACGGCAACGTCGATCCGTTTGTCCAGCTCATGACGGACCGCCGAGCTGATAGCGTTGAGCGAGTATGGTTTCCTGACGAAGGCTCCGGCTCCCAACTGTTGCATCTCGGTGACCCGATCGGTGGCGGAAAAACCGCTGATGATGACGGCTTTCTGACCGGAACGGCGTTTGAGGATTTCCCGATAGGTTTCCAAACCGTCGAAATCAGGCTCCATGATCATATCAAGAACGACCAAGTCGACATGATTACCGGTCAGGTACTGAATCGCCTCGCGGCCGTTGGCGACTGCGCTTACGTGATACCCCAGGCTGGAGAGCAACTCGACGGCGATATCGCGCTGTTCCGCGGAATCATCGACGACCAAAACCGTTTCCGTTCCCCGGCAGGCATCGGTTTCCGCCGCCGGTTCCATGGCGGCCGTCTGGGTCACCGGGAAGTAGAGGATGAATTCCGTTCCCTTGCCGACTTCCGAGACGACGTCATAGTACCCTTTATGGTCCTTGATGATGCCATAAACGACCGCCAAGCCGAGGCCGGTGCCGCTGCGACCCATCTTCTTTTTCGAAAAGTACGGCTCAAAAATCTTGTCGAGGTTTTCCGGGGCGATGCCTATGCCCGTGTCGCGGACCCGGAAGACGATATACTCCCCCGGCTCGATCGGGCCGTAGCCGCTGATCAGACAATCGAGGTGACGCTGGGAGGTGGTCAGCGCGATCGTCCCTCCTTCCGGCATGGCATCGTTGGCGTTGACCACCAAGTTCATGACCACCTTGGCCAGATGCGAGGAGGAACCCATCATGACATCCAGGTTGGGATCCAGGGCGGTTTCCAGCTTCACATCGGGCCGCCTGGCGGCCAGCTGCTGGTAGCTGGGCGAATCGAGGTAGCCTTCGATGACGTCGTTGAAGCTGAGCGGTTTCATTTCATACCGGCCGCGCCGGGCCAGAGCCAGGAGGTCCTGGATGACGTCGGCGGCATCCTGCGCCGCCTTGTGAATCCGTTCCACCCGTTTCCGCTGCGGATCGTCGGAGGCCATCTTCGCCTGAACCAGTTCCGAATAGCCGACCAGAGGACCGA
This sequence comes from Candidatus Zixiibacteriota bacterium, assembly GCA_028700875.1. Lineage (GTDB taxonomy): Bacteria > Zixibacteria > MSB-5A5 > GN15 > JAAZOE01 > JAAZOE01. The sequence continues at coordinate 2,396 of JAQVRW010000442.1, forward strand.
GCATGTTGTTGAGATCATGGGCGACGCCGCCGGCCAGCATCCCCAGCGATTCCATCCGTTGCGCCCGATCCAGTTGTTCCTGAAGCTTGCGTTGCCGCTCCTCGGCCGCCTTGCGTTCGCTGATGTCCCGGACGATGGCCAGGACATATACTTCGTCTTCCAGGTCCATGCGCGTGAGACCGACCTCGGCATAAAAATCGACGCGGTCAAGACGACAATGTATCCATTCGAACGATTGCGGTTCTCCCGCCAGCGCGGCGTTGATTTTCTCCAGCGCCTTTTCGCGGGAGTCGCGGCCGTCGG
>JAQVRW010000443.1 GCA_028700875.1 Candidatus Zixiibacteriota bacterium
CTGATTCTCCTATCGTCGTAATCCCATCCCGCTCCGACGTGCGTCCGGTCAAGCATGCGTTCCCAATCGAGGCCGATGTTACGGGCTTTGTTGGTGCTGATCTGGATGATTTTGACTTCGATCTCGATCTGACGCGGGGCGATATCGGCGGCGCGAATCAATGCGGTCGCATAATCCACGTCGGCGGCGACGCCGGACAGAATAATCAGATTGGCGGCATCGTTCACCCGCAGGTCAACATAATGGTTGCCGTCGGGCAATCGCCATTCCAAGACATACTGGCCGCCGTACGGCCGCGCCCCCGTCACTGACAGGATCTCCGCCGGGGGAACATAATTCGGTTTGTAGGTGATAACTGTCATATCAGATGGGGGTGTGGTGGCCGCTTGTTGCGCCGATACGGTGGCAGCCAAGGCCATTGTGCAAACAACAAGCCATACCGACCCCCAAATTCCGGTTCTCATGATTCCTCCCTTGCCTATTCCTGCTTTACTATGTGTGTGACTCTATATATGCATTTTCCGAATGGAAGTCAAGCCGTCTTCTTGCTGGGGTGATGGCGTCCGGCAACCGTATCCGATCGCCCGATGACTGGGAAGTTCAATCGCGAAGTCGGGAGGATGGGTTTGTCACCCATCCTCCACGGCAAATTATCCAATGGTGTTTATTGCTTGCCGACGATGGAGAGATATTTCCGGTCGTCGGTGAGTTTCCGTTTGATGAAATCGTTCATTTCATTTACGCCGATGCGGTCGCCGGCGGCCATCAGTTCCAGCGGGTACCGATAGCCATAACCGATGTATTCGTAGTAGGCCATGTTGCCGGCCCGCGCGGCTTTGCGGTCGATGCTGAAGATCATGGTGTTCTTGAGACTTACTTTGGCGTCGGCCAACTCGCCTTCCGCCACGCCGTCCTTGACCAACCTATCCCATTCGCGGTTCAACGACGCCAACGCCTGCTGGACCTTGCTGGTATCGGTGCCGATAGCGGCCTGGAATACGGCGTCGTATTTGTCGAGACTATACAGCGAATAGACGGCATAGGCCAGTTTCTCCACCTGACGCAGGGGCCATAGGCGCGAGCCGACGTTTTTCCCCATCAGTTCATTCAAAAGCGCCAGACAGGGGACTTCGGCCGGGGCCAGGTGGCTGAGCGTATACCCCATGAAGATGAACGACTGGTTGCGATCGAAGGAGATGAAACCGGTCTTTTCCGCTTGCAGCGCCAAGGCCGGGGGCGCAATCGTTTCGGCTTCCGGTTTGATGGCGCCGAGCCGTTGCTGGGCGAGATCGCCGATTCGCTCAGCCGGCAAGTCGGTGGCGATGGAAAAGATCAGATTTTTGCCGCCGACGAATTTCTGAAAATGTGATTTGAGATTGTCGGCCGTTATGCCGCCGATGGATTCCATCGTTCCGAGCAGGGGCAAGCCGTACCCCTGGTCGCCATAGGCGGTCTTCCAGAATAATTTCCCCGAGGCCTGGGTCTGGTTGTCGTTGGAAGCCTTGATCGCGCCTTCCATTTCCTGTTTCAGGCGGGTCAATTCCTCTTCGGGGAAGGTCGGCGACAGAAGCGACCGGGAGATGATGGTCAGGACCTCATCGAAATTCTCGGTCAGCGAGGTCACCGTGATGGCGCTGTAGTCGCGGTAGCAGTCGGCCGACACGCTGGCGCCGAGGAAATCCAGCCGTTCGGTGATCTGGTCGGCGGACAGCGAATCGTTTCCCTTAAGCAGCATCTTGGTCATCAGGTTGGTGATGCCGTTGTCGGCGACCGTCTCGGTCAGGACGCCTCCTCCGATCAGAATCCGCGCGGAGGTCAACGATGTGGTCTCATCGCGGTTGACCAGCACCGTGACGCCGTTGGGCAACGTGATCTTCCCGTATCCATCGGGGCCGAGCGACAGCACTTCGGTCTTTTGGCCGCAACCGGACACCGCCAAAAGCGCCGCCAGGCAAATCATCGTCAGAATAATTTTTGTCGTCTTCATTTGGGCACCACCGTCGTTTTGACATACGTGTCGGTATTCAGGTATTTGCGGGCCGCCGCGTTCACCTCGGCCAGGGTTACCTTTTCGATGTTGGCGGGGTAGTTGTCGATATACTGATACCCGATAAAGGAATCATACTGAGCGTACTTATCGGCGATATCGAGGCCCCGCTCCAGGGACATATAGTGCGCGGTCTTGATCGTGTTCTTGGCCTTGCGCAATTCTTCCTCGGTGAAGCCGTTTTGCTTGATGTCGTTCAAGACGTCGTCGATGGTCTTCTCCGCCTTATCGATGTTGGCCGGATCGAGCGTGGCACTGGCGAAAATGTCCCCCTCATACTTGGAGGTCGCAAACGAAAAACCGACCGAATAGACCAAGCCGAGTTCCGTTTTCAGTTTCTTCCACAGGCGGCTGGATTCGCCGTTGCCGATCAGCGTGGCCACGATATCCAGCGGAAATTGATCCGGGCTGTCGGACTTGGGGCCGATCGACCCCAGCATCAGGTATCCCTGGCCGACGTCCTTCTTGATCTCGATCGTGGCGACTTTGTCCCGTGTCGGCGGCAAAACATAGTTGTCCTGCGGCACCGTGCCCATGGGAAACGCGCCGAAATATTTCTTAACCAAATCCAGCGTAGCGGCGGGGTCGATATCGCCGACGATGGCCATGGTCATGTTATTGGGGGCATAATACCGCTTATAGTAGG
>JAQVRW010000071.1 GCA_028700875.1 Candidatus Zixiibacteriota bacterium
ATCACTCCGGAAACGGCAATACTCTTGGAACGGACTCTTGGCGTGCCGTCTGGTTTCTGGAATAACCGCCAAAGGCTCTATGACGAATTTGTGGCAAGAATAGAGGAACAAAAGTACCTACAGACGATTGTGGCGTGGGTCAAACATTTCCCTTATGCATCCATGGTCAAGTTGGGGTGGGTGCCGAAGGCGCCCAAAGATATGGAGAAATTGGAGCATCTTTTGACCTTTTTCGGTGTTGGCGATCCCAAGGCGTGGGAGGACTATTGGACCGGCATACAGGTAGCATATAGAAAGTCAAGAGCCATCAACACAAATGAATATGCGTTGGCGGCTTGGTTAAGACGGGGCGAACTCGTGTCTCGCGGAATCAATTGTCAACCCTATAATCCGGACAATTTTAAAAACATATTGATGGATATCAGACAATTGACGATTCAACCTCCCCAACTCTTTCGAAAACAGTTGATCGACATATGTGCGTCTGCGGGAGTTGCGGTTGTTTTTGTGCCCGAGTTGCCAAAGACCGCCAGTGGCGCTACTCGTTGGCTCACGCCGGACAAGGCATTGATACAATTGAGCCTTCGGTACAAAACAGATGATCATTTATGGTTTACGTTTTTTCACGAGGCCGCACACGTGTTGTTCCATCCGAAAAGGGATATCTTCATTCAGGACAAGGAAACCTCGGGCAAATATGAGGATCAGGCAAATTCATTTGCCAAAGATACCTTGATTCCCCACAGGGATTTTCAAGAGTTTGTATCCGGTATGTTGTTTACCAGCGATTCGATTCGTGTATTTGCCCAGCATATTAAGATTGCTCCTGGCATTGTTGTTGGGCGGCTCCAGAAGGAAGGGTACTTGCCTTGGAACTCGTCATGCAATCATCTCAAACGGAAATTGGAATGGGTCAAAGCGGCTTAGGCATAAAGTATGCTTGATAAATAGCCTTATTCATGTACCTGACGCAATGCGCAAGACCGCCACTGCTCATAATATGGGCGAATAGCGACTTATCAGCGTCTACACCATCACGGTTTGGTCGCGGGCGGGGCCGGTGGACAGCAACAGCATACCCACGTTCAGCTCCCGGCAGATGAATCCCACGAACTCCCGAGCCTTCAGCGGCAATTCTGCGTACGAGGTGATTCCCACCGTCGAACTTTTCCAGCCTTCGAAGCTTCGATAGATCGGCTTGCAGTCGCCGAGACGACTGATGTCGGTCGGGACATTGTCCAAAACTTTGCCGTCCAGCTCATACCCGGTGGCCGCCTTGATCTCATCGAAATCATCCAGCACATCCATCTTGGTGATGGCCACTTTCTCCACGCCGCTGATCCGGCAGGTGTGGCGCAGAAGCACCAGGTCGAGCCATCCGGTCCGCCTCGGCCGTCCGGTGACAGTGCCGTATTCGCCGCCGCGGTCGCGCAGGATTACGCCGGTGGCATCATTCAACTCGGTCGGGAACGGCCCGGCGCCCACGCGAGTCGTATAGGCCTTCACTACGCCGACGACCTCATCGATCATGTTCGGCCCGACCCCCAGGCCGGTCAAGGCTCCGCCGACGGTGGTGTTCGATGACGTGCAATAGGGGTAGGTGCCGAGATCGACATCGAGCATCCCGCCCTGGGCGCCTTCGAATAAGATCACGGCGCCGCCCTTGTGTGCTTCTTCCAGCATGAGCGAGACATCGATCATCATCGGGCGGAAAACATCGCGCAACGCGACCAGGTCGGTGTACAGCTTATCGAAATCGACCTTGTCCTTGGCAGGGAGTTTATCCAACAAATATGCTTTGGTGCGGCGATGAGTTTCGAGTTTGGTTTTCAGGCGGTCATCGACAAACAGGTCGGCTAGACGGACACCGTTGCGGCGGACTTTGTCCTGATAGGCCGGGCCTATCCCCCGGCCGGTAGTGCCGATGCCGCTGTCGCCGCGCGCGGTTTCCTCCATCTGGTCGATGGCGCAATGGTACGGCAAGACCAGGTTGGTGGCGGCCGAAACGAACAACCGGTCGGTATAGCTGATGCCGGATTTTTTCAGCATGGTCAGCTCTTCGATGAACACGAACGGGTCCAGCACCACGCCGTTGCCGATGACGCAGATTTTCCCCGGGTGCAGTATCCCCGAGGGAATCAGCCGCAGGGCGTACTTGGTCCCGGCCACGACCACGGTATGCCCGGCGTTGTTGCCGCCCTGGAAACGGGCGACGATATCGGCGTCGCGGGAGAGGAGGTCGACCACCTTCCCCTTGCCCTCATCGCCCCACTGGCATCCGACGATGATCCGGTTTTTTCTGATCAGCTTGCCGCTTTGCGAATCCATTGCACTACCTCTTTCTTTCCCACGCCGGTCTTGGTCGAAAAGGGAACCAGGTCGCCGCCTTTGCCGCCGCCGAACATATCGCGACGCAAGGTGGTGACGGCCTTCTCCAATTCATTGCGGGTCAGCTTGTCCGTCTTGGTCATGACCGCCGCGATCGGCAGTTTGCGCGGGGCAAGCCATTCCAACAGCATCCGATCATCGGCTTGGAAATCCCGCCGGCAATCCACCAGGATGATCAGGCCGCGCAAATACGGACTGTTCATCAAATATCCCTCGACCAGCCTTCCCCAGGAGTCTTTGACCTTATGCGGAGCCTTGGCATATCCGTATCCCGGAAGGTCCACCAGATAGAAGCGGTCTTCGGCCAAAAAAAAGTTGAGCGATTGCGTCTTGCCGGGAGTGGACGACACGCGGGCGATTGCCTTGCCCTCGGTGATGGCGTTGATCAGGCTCGATTTGCCGACGTTGGATCGTCCCGCGATCGCAACCGCCGGGCGACGGTCGGTCGGAGCCTTGGTGTAGTCGAGAACAGACATGACAAAGCGCGCGGAAATCAAACCGCTACCCATCGGTCCGTCGCCTCCATTTCCATCCTGGATAAAGCCGGGTAAAACTATGCACCGCCGGAGGGCGGCGCAAGGATTTTTCTAATGCCTTCGCCGGGCGACCGGTTTTCTTTTCACGGCCACCATCGGGGACTTTCGCCGGGTGGCCCGATAGAATCCGGTCCCGAAGACGATCCCCAGCGCTTCTTCGACTTTCTTGACCAAACGAATGTTCAATCCCTCAAGCAATTCTTCGGGCAGTTCCGTGATGTCTTTGTTGTTCTTGTATGGGACGATGATTTCCTTCAATCCCGAACGCTTGGCGGCCAACAGCTTCTCGTTCAATCCCCCCACCGGGAGCATGTCGCCGGTCAGGGAGATTTCTCCGGTCATAGCCAATTTGGTCGAAACCGGACGGCCGGTCAAGGCCGATACCATGGCCGAAACCATTGTGACCCCGGCCGAGGGACCTTCCTTGGGAACGGCACCTTCGGGGATATGAATATGAATCTCGGTATTGGCAATCTTCTTCAGGTCCAGATTCATCTGGTCGGCGTGAGCCCGAATCCAGGTTAACCCGGCCGTGGCCGATTCCTGCATAACCTCGCCGATCTTGCCGGTGATGGTCAGTTTGTGCTGGCCGGGTACGAGCGATACCTCGACCGGCAGGATTTCGCCGCCGGTTTCGGTCCACGCCAACCCCACGACATACCCCGGTTCGGCGGTTTCCGGCACATCGGCATACAGGTAGGCCGGCGGGCCGATCAACTTGGGGATATTGTTCGGTTTGAGCAGATAGGACCGATATTTCTTCCGCGTGACTTCTTTCACCGCGATCTTCCGGAATACCGAGGTCAATTTCCGTTCCAGTTCACGAACCCCTGATTCGCGCGTATAATCCCGGATGAGATGAGTCAGCGCCTGATCGGTCAGTTCAATCTTGATCTTTTCGATCCCCAACTCCTTGCGTATTTTCGGGATCAAAAATCTCCGGGCGATATGTGCTTTTTCGAATTCCAGATACCCCGGCAGGCGGATGATCTCCATCCGGTCCTGCAGCGGGATGGGGATATCGTGCAGGATATTGGCCGTGGTCAGGAACAACACCTCGGAGAGGTCGAAATCGAGTTCCAGGTAGTTGTCGGAGAAGGTGAAATTCTGCTCCGGGTCTAGCACTTCCAGGAGCGCCGCGGCCGGGTCGCCCCGGAAATCGGCGCCGATCTTGTCCACCTCATCGAGCAGGAACACCGGGTTGGCCGATCCCGCCCGTTTGATCGACTGGATGATCCGTCCCGGCAGGGAGCCGATATACGTTCGACGGTGCCCGCGGATTTCGGCCTCATCATGAACCCCGCCCAGCGACATGCGCACGAATTTCCGATCCAGGGCACGGGCGACCGATTTTCCCAGCGAGGTCTTACCCACTCCCGGCGGGCCGACCAGGCACAGAATCGGACCCCGCACCTTGCCGGCCATCTTCAGCACGGCCAGATGTTCGATGATCCGTTTCTTCGGTTTTTCCAATCCGTAATGATCGTCGTCGAGAATCTTCTGGACCTCGTTGAAATCGGTCCGATCCTGGGTCTTTTTCCCCCAGGGAAGGGATAGTATCCATTCGACATACCCGCGGACGACCGCCGATTCCGCCGAATACGGATGCATCTTGCCCAGTTTCTTGAGTTCTTCCTCCACGCGAAGCCGGACCGGTTCCGGCGGCGCCAGTTCCTCCAGCCGGGTATGAAGCTCATCCATATCCCCGGCCGTTTCATCGTATTGCCCCAGCTCTTCCTTGATCGCCTTGAGTTGCTGTTGAAGGTAATACTCCCGCTGACTGCGGGAAAGCGATTCGCGGACGCTGCCGTCGATTCGCTGTTCGATCTTGAGGATTTCGATTTCGGCCGAAAGAAGGTCGATAAGGGAAAACAACTGGTTTTTGACCGTGCTAGTCTCCAGGACAGTCTGTTTCTGTTCGTTTTTCTGAAGCAGATTGGCCGCCACGGTATCGGCCAGCCGGCGGTTGTCGTTGATGGCCGCCAACTGCCCGACGATCTCGTTCGGGATCCGGCGGTTGAGATAGACGTAGTCGGAAAACAGGTCCATCACCCGCCGGGCCAGAGCCTCGGTCTCCGGATCGGTCGATTCCCGCTCATCCTCGATGACCTTGATACGGGCGACCATATAACCGATCTGCTGATCCAGGCTCTTGATCTTCGCCCGCAAGAGTCCTTCCACCAAAACCTTGAGCGTCCCGTTGGGCATCTTCATCACTTGCACGACCCGGGCCACCACGCCGATATGATAGAGGTCACTCTGTTTGGGATTGTCTACGGTCGGATTCCTTTGGGCCACCAGGAAGACCAGTTTGTCCTGGACCATCGCCTCCTGCAGGGCGCTGATAGACATCGGGCGGCCGATGAGCAGGGGGTAGATCATATATGGAAAAACGACCACGTCCCGCAGCGGCAAAAGCGGCAATTGGGAGCGGACCTCGATCGTTTCGTTGTCGTGCCGATATTGCATAGTTCGTTTCCTTCCCGTTACCGGTTCAATAAGGCGTCTCTTTTCCCAAAAATCAAGCCGGTTTGGAGAGAACCGGCGGCGAACCGGGAAAATATATCGAGTTCCCTGCTATAACTGGCGGAGGGATATATCGGTTTCATGAGGGGCCGGGCAAAAACCTGTTGACATTCGGTCGGCCAGGGTTATATTGGGTCGCTTGAAAAGGTACCTGCTGGGGGTGTAGCTCAGTGGTAGAGCATCTGCCTTTTAAGCAGGTGGTCGATGGTTCGATCCCATCCACCCTCATAGAGACATAAATGCGCCATTAGCTCAGTCGGTAGAGCAGTTGACTCTTAATCAATTGGTCCGGGGTTCGAGTCCCTGATGGCGCATTTTTTCTTGCCCGCCGCGATCTTCTTTCTCGTCTTTTTATAGATATCATCCGACCCCGCGCGGTCGGGGTGTGTGCATCGGGGAAACCGCCCCACGACCGGCCGCACCCGGCCGACAGTCGCCGATTGGGGATCAGGGCGACCTCAAATAACGTTTGACAATAGAGTCAATCATGGGTATATTTAATCGTGAGAAGCTGCATTTATCAGCTTACGCACCCATTCCCCCACCTCCCTCGCCCTTACAGGAAAATAAGTCTATGTACAAATAGGAATCACACTCTAAGGAGGAGTGCAGTTATGCGGTTTAAAGTGTTTGCTTTGGGCCTGACGACCATACTCATCGTGGTTGTCGGCATCCCGGCTGTCGCCAACGACGGCAGGATCCCCCCGATTATCGATCCGTCTCTCAGCGAACATCCCTGGGGCGGCGATCAGGTTAACCCCGGCGGCGACGGGCAGGGACCGTTACTGGGCGGTGACCATCCTATTCTCGGGAACTTTAATTTCTTCAGCCGTCTGGCTTTGTCCTATGCCTGGACGACCGTTAAACAACAGCTGCTCACCTCGACTCGTGATAACACTACGGTCTTGAGCCCCGCTCCGAACGGGACATCGGTCCGTCGGTCAACGGTTAAACCATACACCAGACAAGCGAGGAACCGGTAACAATGCTAATGGAGAAGACAACCAACCCGGACTTCCGGCTTGAGCTGCTGCGTCAGTTGACGCTGGCGGTGACGCGGAAAGATGTTCCCGGCGGTCTTCGTCTGGTGGAATCTGCCAGAAAAATGATGACCGACTCGAACGACTCCGTGGCCGGACAGTTTCGGCGTCTGGAAGCACACCTGTGGTACTTTTCCGGCGATTACCAGAAATCCCTCGGTCTGTCCCGAATGGCGGCCTCGCTTTTGGCCCCCTTCGGCGAAACCGTCGAGCTCGCCTATGCCTATTATGTGGCCGGTTTGTCTCTGGTGAGTATGGGTAATTACCGGGAAGCGGAAACCGCTTTCCTGGACGCCGTATCTCTCTTTCGGCGTTGTGATGAACCCGCGGGCCGCGTCGACGCCATCAACCAATTGGCGCGCATCTGTTCCATCCGCGGGGAATTTCGCAATGCTCTCAAGTATTTGTTGGACGCGGTCAAGGCGGCCGGTCAGTTGAGTGACCGGGAGAAGCTGGCCTACATTTGGGGCAACATCGGCCGCATCCACACGTTTTTGGGTAATTTCAAGAAGGCGACCGAATCACTCGCCATGAATATCGAGCTCTCCGGCGAACTCGGCGATGACGTGGAAAAAGCCAAGGCCCTGTTATCGCTGGGATACGTGGAAATGCTGTCCGAGGATTATGAAGCCGCTGACCGCCATTTCGACGAGGCCTATCCCCTGCTGATGGTCAACGACCAGAAACGGTTGATGGTCATGTATCAGACCTACCGTGGGGAATTGCAAACGCGGCGCGGCGATTACTACGCCGCCCGTCGTTTACTGAACCAGGCTGTCGATGGCGCCCGCGTGCTGGGATCGGAGTCGTCCCTGATGGTGGCGCCGTTGCGGCATCTGGCGGCCCTGGAACTGGCCTGCGGCAAGTTGACCGCGGCCGGCCAACTGGCTCATCAGGCTCTGGCCCTGGCCGAGAGGATCGATGAACGGGTCGAGAAGGGCACCATTCTGCGGATCCTGGCGCAGATTGCCGTCGCCGAGAAGAACGACGAGAAAAAGGCGGCGATGCTTTTGGCCCGGGCGCTGGAAGCATTCGAAGAGGTCGATGCCCGTTTCGAGCGCGCCGAAACGCTGGTGCTGTCGGTTTCCCTGATGACGGAAACGCCCCGACGGCGTCTGGCGACTTTGTTCCGCGCCGCCGAATTGTACCAGCGGCTGGAAATCACGTCCAAGTACGAGAAGACACAGGCGTTGATCAACCAGTCGGAATCGCTGGCGGCCCCGGCCAACCCGCATGGTCCGTCGTTGTCGGCCAAGGATGATCAGACGACCATTGTCACCTGCAATCGCCAGATGATGAAGGTTATGCAGGGGATCACTCAGGCGGCCCAGTCCGACCTGCCCGTTTTGCTGATCGGCGATACCGGCACCGGCAAGGATCTGCTGGCCCGTTATTACCACAAGCAAAGCCGCCGCGAAGGTGAATTCGTGGCCGTCAACTGTGCGGCTTTCCCCGATTCCCTCCTGGAATCGGAGCTGTTCGGGTACCGCAAAGGGGCTTTCACCGGCGCCGGATGCGACAAGGAAGGATTGATCCAACGCGCCCAGGGAGGAACCTTCTTCCTGGATGAAATCGGCGAGATGCCGTTGACCTCGCAGGCCAAGCTCCTGACGGTTATCGAGACCTGTCGGACCCGCCGCCTCGGCGATACCAACGAAGAGACGCTCGATATCCGCTTCGTGGCCGCCACCAACTGCGACCTGACCGATATGGTGGCCCGAGGCAGTTTCCGACGCGATCTCTATTTCCGGCTCACCGGCATCATCTTTACCATTCCGCCGCTGGCCGAACGGCCGGAGGACATCCCCGTACTGTTGGCCCATTTCCTCCGTCGCGAGGGGGCCATGGACGAAAACGAATCGGTCGATCCGTCCCTGATCATGGAGTTTTCCTCGCGGGCCTGGCCGGGCAACGTGCGCCAGCTGGAATCGGAAGTGAAAAAGCTGGTGTTGTTCAGCGCGATCGCCAAGGAGGATTCTTTGAGCGATCTGGCCGGCGTGTTGGTGCAGGATGAACGTGACAGCGGCACGACATCGCTTTTCGACCAGGTGGAACAGTTCGAAAAGGCGCTGATATTGCAGGCGTTGCGGATGGCCGAGTGGAACAAATCCAAAGCGGCCCGCGCATTGGCGATTCACGAATCGACCCTGCGAGCCAAGATGAAGCGGTACGATTTGGATTGCGCGACTCCCTCGTAAGACCATACGAGAGGCGCACAATTTCCGTGCTGTTTGATAAGCGCATGCGTTGCATGCGCTTATCTTTTTTGGGGTGGGCGGCGGCCGCAAATTCATACGAACGATTGCCAGCGGTCACACGCTGGCCGCCATACGCACATACGTCGTAACCCATTGATAATATGTTTCTTACAGCACATGACGAATATGTGCCAGGCAACAAGGCACACTTGTTGCTATAGATTAATCTGTCATTTTTGGTGCCTTATTGTTGCGCTGCTTTAGTAGTCCTTTTTTCTCGGCAAGACCGCCCGTGCGCGAGGGGTGCACGGGCGGTTTGCTTTTCGGATGTCGGGCAGTCGCCATAACCGCAAAAATCATTTGCTCTTGCCGGCCGCCGCAAATATATATCGACATATGGATAATTATCGTATCACACGACGCCAACAGCTGTCGGAGTTTTCCAAAGAACAACTGATCGACATGCTTGAGGATGCCGCCAAGAATTGGCTGGCGCATGATGGACTCTGGTTTTTGGCCTGCGAGGGCCGTCTGGGGATGCAGGAGGCGATCGAGCTGGATCGTCAGGCTTGGGAACGATTCACCGTGATCGAAGCCAAGCGGATCATGGCCCGGCATGGGATTCCGCCCGGAAGCGGCCTGGAAGGTTTGAAAAAAGCGCTGGCCTATCGTCTATATTCTCATCTTAACATCCAGGAGATTGTCGACGAGACCGACTACAGTTTCATCTTTCGGATGAACGATTGCCGTGTTCAATCGGCGCGCGCGCGAAACGGACGGCCCGATTTTCCCTGCAAGATTGTCGGGCTGGTGGAATACGCCAAATTCGCCGAGACGATCGATCCCCGGATACAGGCAGAATGCATTTGCTGCCCGCCCGATGCGCATCCCGGGGAATATTATTGTTCCTGGAAATTCAGTCTTCGATAAAATGCAAACGGCCGGTTTGGGGCCGGCCGTCTGCTCTTGCAGGGGCAATTAAGGCAAGGAGGTTACTCTCCATCGGGCTTTTCGGGGGAATCACCCGATGAAGCTTGAAAACAGTGTGCTCACGATGTCAGTCCTGATGTCGCTACACAACTGCTTTCACTATCTTATAACGATTCACTTTCCCAGAAGTTCCCGCACGCATAAAAAGTTTTCAGGTATTGAAGGCAGGAAAACTCGTCTTTTTTTCTGGTTGTCCCGACGGCGAAAATGGGTATATTACTATTCGGTGCGCGGGTTATCAGCCGCGAGAATAGACAATTGATGGCCGGGGCAACGGCTGGGCAATTTACGACGAGATGTGAGGGAATATGGATCAGATGGGAATCGAACGGATTCAGGCCGAATTGGTGCGGTTGGGCCTGGATGGCTGGCTGATTTATGATTTTCATGGTCACAACGATATCGCGGTGCGCTTCCTGGGGTTGAAGGGGATCATCACCCGCCGCTCTTTCTACTTCATTCCGAAAACCGGGACTCCCACCACGTTCGCCCATGCCATCGAACATGGTCCCACCGCGGCGCTTCCGGGGCACAAGTTTTACTATTCATCCTATCGTCTTCTCGAGGAAGCCTTGCGGAAGGCGCTGGCCGGGGTCAAACGGGTGGCGATGGAGTATTCTTTGATGGGCCGCCTGCCTTATATCGCCAAGGTGGATGCCGGGACGGTGGAACTGGTGAGATCGTTCGGGATCGAGGTCGTCACCTCAGCCGATCTGGTGTCGCGGTTCGATGCCTGTTTGTCGGCGGGACAAATCGCCCTGCATCGCCAGGCCGCCGCTTATCTGAACCGCATCAAGGACGAGGCGTTCGCTCTCATCGCCCGCAAGTTGTCCGAGGGCGGCCGGATCACCGAATATGAGGTGGCGCGCTTCATGATAGAGCGGTTCCAGATGTTCGGCATGGTGACTGAGGATTCCCCCATCTGCGCGGCCGGCCCCAACGGCGGCAACCCCCATTATGAACCGACGGCGGAATTGCATCGGGAGATCCACCGAAACGACCTGATCGTGCTGGATCTCTGGGCCAGGCATGACCGGCCGGAAGGAATATACGCCGACATCACCTGGATGGCCTATGCCGGGGAAACGATTCCCGATCAATACGCCGATCAGTTCGCGCTGATCTGCGCGGCGCGTGATGCGGC
>JAQVRW010000444.1 GCA_028700875.1 Candidatus Zixiibacteriota bacterium
GCGTTCCCGGACGACCGCCTCCAGCGCCTGATACGGCACGACGCCGCTCAGCTTGGCGATCGCTCCCAGGGCGACGATGTTGGCCACCATGGGATGACCCACCTGTTCCCGGGCGATGCGCAGGAAAGGAAACCCGTACCCGCTCTTGGTGGGCATCTTGGTCACCAGGGTATTGTCGATGAGCAGGATGCCATCGGGCTTCAGATCGGCGAAATACTTGTCGCAGGCTTCCTGCGTGAAAGCCAGCAGCAAATCCAATTTCATCGTCTTGGGATACGATATGTCGTTCAGAGAAATGACGACGTCGGCGCGGCTGGCGCCGCCTCGCGCTTCCGGTCCATAGCTCTGGGTCTGGGCCACGTTCATCTTGGGGTCGGATCCAACGGCCTGGGCCAGGATCACCGCCGCCAAAATGACACCGTGCCCGCCGGAGCCGGAAAGGCGAATTTCGTAACGATCGCCTTTCGTATCCCGGGAATGTTTGGATTCCCGATGCGCATGGTGGGGGCTTATAGCTGTCATATCAGGCTTCCTGTTTGGTTTGCAAGCGGTCGACCAATTTTTGATACTCGTCGCAGTATTCCGCCATTTCAACATCATGAAGCACGCCGGTCAAAAGCTTCCCTTCCCGTTTTTCCGGCGGCAGAGCCGCCGCCGCCTTGACCGGCAAGGCATGATCTTTCATCCAGTTGAGCATCGCCACGGCGTCCCCTTCTTTGTTGAGCCGGCCATAATAGGTGTGGCAATTGGAGAACGCCTCGATCAGCGCGAAACCGCGTTTCTGCAGCCCGCCGATGATCAGTTTGTCGAGCTGCTGGACATGATACACCGTCCCGCGGGCGACATACGAGGCACCCGCCGCGATCGCCAATGCCGCCGGGTCAAACGCTCTTTCCATGTTGCCATAGGGCGCAGTTGAAGCGTTTGCGTGCCACGGCGTCGTCGGCGAAAACTGTCCGCCGGTCATGCCGTAGATGCGATTGTTTATCAGAATGGTCGTGATGTCGATGTTCCGGCGGCAGGCATGGATGAAATGGTTGCCGCCGATCGCCAGGCCGTCACCGTCGCCGGTGATGACGATCACCTTCAAATTCGGCTTGGCTATCTTGACGCCCGTAGCAAACGCCAGCGCCCGGCCGTGGGTGGTATGGAGGGTGTTGAAGTCGCAATACACGGGCAACCGGGAACTGCAGCCGATGCCCGACACCAGGGCCACCTCGTCCTTCTTGTACTCCATGAAATCCACCGCCCGGATGATCGACCCCATGACGGTGCCGATGCCGCAGCCGGCGCACCAGACATTGGGAAATCGCTTCTTGATCCGGAGATATTGATGGGTCACATCCGAATGTTGCACGGCTTTGGTCATGGCTTCACCTCCATGATGCGCTTGAATATCTCCACGGGATTGAGAATCTCGCCGTCGTACCGATTGAGTTGCTCGACGCGGCAATGGCGCGGAACCAACCGCTGCACTTCGTTCACCATCTGCCCCATGTTCAACTCCGTCACCAGCGCGACCTTCACCCGGGCCTCTTCCATGAGCTGACGGATGCGGTCGTCGGGGAACGGCCAGATGGTGATGGGCCGGATCAAGCCTACGCGGACCCGTTTCTCACGGGCCATGGCGACCGCCTGACGGGCCGCGCGGGCGGCGATGCCGTAGGCGAAGACGCACATCACCGCGTCGTCCATCATCTCCGTTTCGAGCTGAATCAGTTCGTCCGCGAAACGCGAGATCTTGTATTTCAGCTTGTCCATCTTGTTCTTGATTTCCACCGGGTTGGCGGTCGGGAAGCCTTCCTGATCGTGGGTCAGCCCGGTGATATTATAGCGGTACCCTTCCCCGAAACTGGCCATGGGCGACACCAGATTGGGGGTGATCTCGAAATGATGGTACCACTCCGCCGGGACATCGGGGCGGACGCGGTCGAACACCTCCAGTTGACCAGGCTCCGGGACATTGACCATTTCCCGCATATGCCCGATGACTTCGTCGGACAACAGGGTCACCGGCGTGCGGAACCGCTCCGAAAAATTAAAGGCTTTGACCGTCTGCTCGAAACATTCCCGCACGGAGGCGGGCGCGACGGCGATGGCATAGTAGTCGCCGTGGGTGCCCCAGCGAGCCTGCATGGTGTCGGACTGGGAGACCTTGGTGGGCAAACCGGTGGATGGCCCGCCGCGCTGGACGTCAATGATGACACACGGCACCTCAGCCATGAAGGCATAGCCGATGTTTTCCTGCATCAGGGAGTACCCCGGCCCGCTGGTGGCGGTCATGGCTTTGACCCCGGCGACCGAGGCGCCGATGACCGAGGCGATGGAAGCGATTTCGTCCTCCATCTGTATGAACCGTCCCCCGAACCGCGGCAGCATCCTGGCCATGCCTTCGGCAATCTCGGTGGAAGGGGTGATGGGATAACCGCCGAAATAGCGGCACCCGGCATAAATCGCCCCGAGGGCGCAGGCCTCGTTCCCCTGCATCAACCGACGGACGGGAGTATGATCATTCGACATACCGATATCCTCACTTGTAGTTTGAGGTTATCACGAAATCCGGGCAATGCAGCCAGCATATGCCGCACTGCGTACATTTCTCCGGACGGGCCACGATCGGCTTGCCGTCCCGGTCCGGATCGAATACCTTTTGCGGACAGAAACTGATGCAGATGTTGCAGGCCTTGCAC
>JAQVRW010000445.1 GCA_028700875.1 Candidatus Zixiibacteriota bacterium
CGGCCGATTGCTTCAATGCCTCGGTCTGGCTCAAGCGCAACGTCAGCGTGACCGTATCGATCAGCACGATCGTGTCGCCCGGCTTGATGCGGTCCCCCTCATCGAAATCCAATTGCGCGATTCGCCCGGCCGCCGCTGATGAAACGGTCACTTCGGTGGCCTCGATCAACCCCGATCCTCCGGGGGTGGTGTCGCCGCCGCTGCATGACAACACGGCCAGCATCGGGAGCATGAAGAATATCATCAGGAATCTGTTCATCGGAGACCTCCATAAATCTCGGGCGAACCGATGGCATACAGATAATCGGTCCAGGCCAGAAAGTACTGTATCACGGCCGATCGGTGCTGCTGTTCGGAGACGGTCAATTCCATTTCCATTTCCAACAGGCGGTTGACCGTCAGTTCTCCGGCTTTCTGTTTCTGCCGGGCCAGATTGAATTTACGCACGGCGATATCGTACTCGGTCCCGGCGGTGCCGAGAACCGAGAATGCCTGCTTCAGATTGTTCAGCGACGTTTCCGCCTGAACGGTCAAGGCCTCCTGAAGAGACTGCCGCGACATCCGGGCCGAATGCGCCGCCTGATGCGCCGCCGATACGTTCCGGCCGGTTTTGCCGCCGAGGTTCAGTTCCCAGGCCAGGCTCAAGCCGACGCTGAAATAATCGTTCCAGCTTTTGTTGAACATGTCCTTGTTCGGTTTGCCGACGGAGTACCCGCCGAAACCGGCCAACGTCGGGAAATAATCGGTTCCGGCCAAAGCGGCGGATTGATCCGATGCGGCGATCAAGTAATCGAACCGCTGCAGTTCCGGACGCGGGATATTGGCCGGGATGGTCAGCGTTTCCACATCGGGGATATCGCCATACGACAATGGTTCGGTCGGCGTGATCGATGTGTCGTCCTCCACGCCGATCAACATGGCCAAAGATGCCGTCGCATTTTTGCGGCTGGTCGCCGCCTGATTGGCCACCCGGCCGGCTTTCACCACCGTGGCTTCGGCATCGAGAATATCCACCGAATCGGCCAGGCCGTTGTCGTACAGGTCCTGCACTGTCGACCGGATGATGATCAGTCGCCGCAGCGAAGCATTGGCGATGTCCAGCGATGACGCCGCCAGCATGAGATTGAAGTAGCTCCGACGGACCGTCACCGCGACCGTCATCCGTTCCGCCTCCAGACGGGAGGTTTCGGCACGGCTGGTTTCGCGGGCGGCCGCGATCGAATGCGACAATCGTCCGCCGGTGTACAGCGGCAACGACAGCTTGAAATCGGCCTGATAATTTTCCTTCGAACCCAATTCCATCGTCGCAAACGGCAGGGTGAGTTTCGGCACATAGGTCAAATAATAGGACCGGGCGTCCAGCGATAGCGTGGGAAAGCGAAGCGTCCGGGCCGCCTGGAACCGAGAGGCCGCGGCAGCCGAGTCACCGGCGGCGGCTTTGATGCCGTACCCATGGTCCAGCGCCTGCTCGATAGCGTCGGTCAACGACAGATCGGCCGCATTCGCAACGGCGCCGAGCACCAGGAGCAGCATAGCTCCACACAACCAACCGAGGCTCCGTGATCTACCCGGCATGATAGTCCTTTCTTTCGATTCCGCGCATGAACAACTCGACCACCTCGCGCGGTCGTTGTTCGCGAAATGCGTTTTCATCCTCTACCCCCCAGATGGAATTCGCCATCGGCGCAAACAGCAGATAGAACATATTCATCCCGATAAACGAAATCAGGGCCTGACGGGTATCGCAGTCGCGGAACCGTCCCGCTTTCTGGCCCTCCTCCAATTTTCGCAGGAACCGTTCGGGAAGTCCCCGTTCAGAGGTCATCCGTCGCAGAGAACTCACCAAACGGCCGCCGCCGGAAGCGAACTCGCGCAGAAGGATCGGCAGATAACGGGCGTTTTGAGTCATTATCTTCATATATATGCGCGAGATAGCCAGAAGGCTTTCCTCCAAGTCGGCGGCCTCTTCGATCTTCAACTGGACTTCCTCGCCCAGACGATTGATATGTTCGTCGATCACCGCCTGATACAGTTTTTCCTTGGAGGAAAAGTAATAGTAAATCATCGCCTTGTTGATGCCTGCCCGGACCGCGATCCGGTCTACCCGCGCCCCCGAAAAACCATACTCGATAAACTCATCCACCGCGGCTTCGAGAATCTTACTTCGAGAATCGACCTTGACTTCATCCTGTGACATGACAACCAACCATTTAGTTTAACTAACTAGTTATACGATACATCATATCGGTTTGTTTGTCAAGAATCCTTTATTGTTTGTTAATATTTTTCCCGAAAACTCCGTATTTTATTACCATGAAACGAGTTGTGAAAAATGATGTCGTGGGTGTCGTCGTTTCGAGAAGAAAGAATGCCCCGGTCGCGATCGACGCTTGTAATCAATTGACTGATAAAAAGATAAGGTCGTTTCGCGGAAAAATAATGCGGTTCTATAAAAGGTACGGTCAGGGGTTCCCTTTCCGGAAGACGATGGACCCGTACTCTATCGCCGTCGCCGAAATCATGCTCCAACAAACCCAGGTCGAACGGGTTATACCTATATATTCCTCCTGGCTGAAACGATGGCCCGATTGGGAATCTTTGGCTCAGGCCTCGCCCCGGCAACTTCTGGCTGCCTGGTCCGGGTTGGGATATAACCGCCGGGCCATATATCTGGGAAGGTTG
>JAQVRW010000446.1 GCA_028700875.1 Candidatus Zixiibacteriota bacterium
CAACGAGTCAGTAATAATCTGCGGCAATAAAAAAGCTGGGAGACAGGGATTCGAACCCCGATACCGTGGTCCAGAGCCACGTGTCCTGCCGTTGGACGATCTCCCAGTTCAGTCGGCTATGACCGGCCCAAAACCGGTCACATTCTATATCGGCCGTTTCGACCGACGCATGAATATATTCGTAAATCCCCCCGTGTCAAGTCAGAAAAAGGCGATTATTCGGCCTCTGCCAAACCCCCATTCGGCGGCATAGGCGCAATGGGAATGGTCAGTAGCATAGGGCTCCCAACCTGCCATCTCGCGGAAGTTTCTCGAACAAAAAGGGAGATGGATTCCCGCGTACGCGGGAATGACAAGACGAATAATCGGGAGCGCCGGTGGCGGAGGATTCATAGCCGACAGTCAGGTGGGCCGGATATTTCGGTGTCAGACAGCCTATCGAGGTTGCCCATAACAAAAATCCCGCACATGGCGGGATTTTTGTAAGTCGTTATGAGGCAACATAATCACTTGACCAAAACCATCTGCCGCGCCTGGCTGAGGCCGTCGCCGGTCAGACGATACGTATAAATCCCGCTGGCCAATTTGGCCCCGGAATACTCGAATGAATGCAATCCGGGCGCCTTGCGGCCCAGGTCGATCCGGTCGACCACCTGCCCGGAGATATTGAAAATGGTGACCGAGATATCGGTCATCCTGTCCAGCGTGAAGGCGATGGTCGTAGTCGGGTTGAACGGATTGGGATGGTTTTGGAGAAGGGCGAATTTCCCCGGCAACGGCGCGCCGTTGTCATCGGCATCGGTCGGGATGATGGTCACTGTCCCGCCGGTCCAGTTCACGGAATAGGGAATCCCGGCCTGGTTAGTCAGCTCGATATGGCCGAAGAAATTAAAATCGGATGTTCCGGCGGCGTCGGAATTCACGCGGAAAAACATCACGATGATCGAGCCGCCGTCGGCGATCGTGACCGCATTGTTGGAATCCCACACGACATGCACCTGTCCGGGGATGCCGATGTTTATCGTCGCCCCCGACAGGTAGGCGGAGGTGACCGAATCGATGGTCAAATTGCCATCATCGTACGCGATATGCAGTTCAACCCCGGCCACGGCGTCGAATCCCGTAACGACAACCGGGACTTCTATCCGGTCGAAGGGCGACCCAGATAGAGCGGGAATCGACAGTTCAATCGCCAGCGCGGACATCGGGAACAGAAGCAGAAATGCCGCCGCCAGCGGAAGGATCAGGTTTCGAACGAACTTGGTCATCACGACCTCCTGAGTACAGGACGGGGTTGTGAAGGAGTCCGCCGTATCGGCGGACTCCTTCGGTATTTATCGACTGTGCTACTTCAGCAGAATCATCTGCCTGGTCTGGCTGAAACTGCCGGCCTGGAACCGATAGAGGTAGATGCCCGACGGCACCTGCGCGCCATCATCGTTACGGGCATCCCACGTGATCTCCAGCGGTCCGGCCGCATGCCAGCCACGGTACTGCCGAACTTTTTCACCCATGATGTTGAAGACGGTCAGGGTGAACTCGCCGCCATCAGCCATCGCGGCCCGGATGGTCGTGGTCGGGTTGAACGGGTTCGGGCTGTTCTGCGCCAGCGAGTAGGTGTTGGGCAGACTGCTCGAACCGCCGTTGCCGTTGTACAGGTAGCCGTTGGTCACGGCCAGCCGGTACGGATCGCCCTGCGAGTTGACCACTTCGGCGCCGGTGACGTTGATTTCGGTCGAGGTCGGGAGATTGCCGGTCACCTGGAAATTAAGGGTGATCACCGTTTGTTCGCCGTTCAGTTGCTTGGGAGCGTTGATATCCTCCCAGACCATATGGATGGCGCCGTCGTGTCCGTTGAGGGTCATATTCTGGAAGGTCTCCGAGGAGACCCCGGTGTAGGTCAGCACGTGCGCATCATACCCGACGTGGATTTCCATACCGGCCATATCGGAGGCGTTGGCCAGGGTCACCGGGATGGCGACCGATTCGCCCTCGAGCGCGGTAACCTCGCCGATACCGACGGAGACATACTCGCCGCCGGCCGGTTTGGCGAACATCCCCTTGGGCGAACCCCAGGTATTGTTGACATCACCCATGCGGATGCCGATGAACGGCTTCAGCACCACATCATGATTGATGATCGTGATGCGCATATCGCGCGGGGCATTGAACCAGTTGTCCATGGTCACGGCAAAGCCGCTGTCCACGAAGACCCAGTTGCCGCAGGGAAGCGTATCCAGCATGGCCAGGTAGCGCCGGATCACGATGACGTCGGCGATACTGACCGTGCTGCTGACATTGACGTCGCCCGCGATCATCTTGTACGGAGAATCGAACAATTCGATCTGGGCCAGATGCCGCCGCATCTTGACCGCGTCGGCCACCGTCACGCCGGAGTCATCGTTGAATCGATACGCATAGACCTGATAGTCGCCGGAGTATAGATCCTCGAAGAGGTAATTGCCCAGCCCATCGGTGAACGTCGCCGCCTGCGCCGGACCCTGGATTTCGACGGTGACATCGGGCACCGGTTTGGTCAGGTCGTAATAGACGACCCGGCCGGAAACCGTATTCACCGGCGGCACCGCATTGACGCTGCCGGGGCAGTAGGTGACATTCAATACCTGGGCCATGGGATTGACCACTTCGCTGATGCCCATCCACTCGATCGGGCCGATC
>JAQVRW010000072.1 GCA_028700875.1 Candidatus Zixiibacteriota bacterium
CAATCCATTGATAACGGTTTTTGTCCATCGTCGGCCGGGCCGACTATCGCGCGGCCCCCGACGCGTCCACATCCCTGACCCGACAGCGGACATTTCCCTGTCGTGCTTCACGTTTGCTAGTTATCGACACCCCGCCCGGATTTCCTTATCCGGTTGAGGACCAATCCCGATAGGGTAAATGTATGCCGTGAGGCGTCAGAGTACAAGCTCAAAATCGATTGAACAAGGGCGGGAACTAGAAGTAGAAGGCCGGCAACGCCTGCTGAATACTGTGGTGCCGGTAGCCATAAAAGTGCGTTTTATGATTGTCACATTCAGAGATTCTGCATATCTATATATAGACACCAATTTATTTAAACCATTTCGGAGGAAGGAATATGGAAGAGGAGGATTTCGACCATGTTGGGGTGTGGACCGAAGTCAAATTAGACATAATTAGTAGATACGCTGAGAAATATGCAAAGATACTGGATGCACAAAGGAAACGCGGCACCACATTCAAATTTTACTATATCGACGCCTGTGCAGGCAAAGGGAAGCATATTTCGAAAACAAGCGGACAGGCAATACAGGGCAGCCCCCTTAATGCCCTAAAGATAGACCCGCCTTTCAGTAGATACTATTTTATTGACCTTGACCCCGAGACATGCGAAAATCTGCGGATTCTGAAGGAAGAAGAAAACAGAAGGTTAGGACAAGCAGGGAAACCTATCAGGGAAGTGGAAATCATCAATGAGGACTGCAACAGAGTTTTGCCAGAAAAGATACTGCCAGAAATACGATACAGTGATTATAAACGTGCCCTATGTTTCCTTGACCCATATAATCTCGGGATTGATTGGGAGGTACTTCATTTGGCGGGCAGATTGAAAACGATCGATATTTTTCTAAACTTTTCAATCATGGATGCCAATATGAATATCCTATTTCACAACAAGGAGGCTGCAAGTCCCGAACAGAAGGAAAGGTTGAATAGAGTATGGGGCGACAATTCATGGGAAGAACTTGCATACTCCGTGAATCCGGACCTGTTCGGCCATTTGGACATTCTGAAACAACCGAATACTGTTATCGCAAGGGCATTTGCTGACAGGCTACGAAAAGTTGCAGGTTTCAAATATGTTCCAACGCCCATCCCGATGCGCAACTCGCAAAATAGCCCAGTTTACTATCTGTTTTTTGCATCACAAAACAGTGCCGCGAACGATATTGCTTCGTATATTTTTCGAAAGTACGGAAAACGGTTGATGAACTGATGGCACTTAAATCGGCGATCGAATGGACGGAGTCGACGTGGAACCCGGTCACCGGGTGCTCGCGGCAAAGCGACGGCTGCACGCACTGCTATGCCGAACGGATGGCCAAACGGCTCAAAGCCATGGGGTCGCCCAACTATGCTCACGGCTTCCGGGTGACCGTCCATCGCGACAGCCTGAAACTGCCCCTCAAATGGAAAAAGCCCCAGATGATCTTCGTCAATTCCATGGGCGACCTGTTTCATGAAAAAGTCCCGCAGAGGTTCATTCAGGACGTCTTCCAAGTCATGGCCGAGGCCTCTCAACACCAATTTCAAGTATTAACCAAGCGATCAGAACGGTTGCGTGAAATCCATAAAACTTTGGACTGGCCGGACAATGTCTGGATGGGCGTGACGGTCGAAAATGAAGACTGCCGGTTTCGGATCGACGACCTTCGCGGTACGGGAGCCAAAATCAAATTCCTGTCGCTGGAGCCGCTATTGGGGCCGTTGCCCAAGCTCAACTTGAAAAAGATCGATTGGGTCATCGTGGGCGGCGAATCCGGCCCCGGCGCCCGTCCCATGCAGCCCGAATGGGTGCTCGATATCCGCGATCAATGCCTCCGAGCTGGGGTGCCGTTCTTCTTCAAGCAATGGGGCGGGTTCAACAAGAAGAAAAACGGCCGCATCCTCGACGGCCGCACCTGGGACCAGCTTCCGGTGGACCTCGCCCGAATCCTTAAATAGCCTTCCTTTCTGCCCTCGTCCATATTCTCATTGCCGCCGGTTCACAACCTTCCTATAATTAAGGGCCAATAACTATAGGCCACAGGGGAAAACTAATGTCTGCAGATACAGGTTTTATCGGGTTGGGGCACTTGGGGAGGGCGATGGCTGGGCGGCTGATCGGGCAGGGAACCAAACTGATCGTCTGGAATCGCACCGCCTCCAGAGCGGATGGATTGCGCGCCGAGAAGGCGAAATCCCCGGCCGATCTCGCCAATCGCTGCGGCATTATCTTCCTGAATCTGTGCGACAGCGACGCGGTAAGGGAAGTCTTCACCAGCCCGGAGGGCCATCTGTCCGGCGATTGCCGGGACAAGGTGATCGTCGACACCACCACCAATCATTTCGAGGCCGTGCCGGGGTTTTATGGCCTGGCCGCCCAGGCCGGGCCGATCTATCTGGGGGCGCCGGTTCTGGGGAGTGTCGTGCCAGCCTCACAGGGAGAACTGACCATCCTGGTCGGCGGCAACGAGATTGCTTTTGGGCGGGTGCGGTCGCTGTTGGACAAGCTGGCCAAGAATATTTTCTATTTCCCGACCCCGATGGCGGCCACCCGGATGAAGCTGGTCAACAACATGGTGCTTGGGTCGTTCATGGCCACTATCGCCGAGGCGTTGGTTTTGGGCGAGACGTGCGGCCTGGAGCGCACGAAGGTGTTGGATATCCTGGCCGCCGGCGCGGGCAATTCGGCGGTGCTCAATGCCAAACGGCAGAAACTGATCGACGAAGATTACGCGCCGCATTTTTCGGCGGCGGCCATATCCAAAGACCTGACCTACGCCCGCGACCTGTCGCGCTCGCTCAACCGGCCGTTCCTGATGGCCGGGATGGCCCGGGAAGTATATTCGCTGGTGCAGAGGCGAGGAGACGACACCCGCGATTTGTCGATTGTCTTCGAAATCCTGCAAGGGTTGAGAGTCAAGACTTGACGTCGCCTTTTGTCGTTTCAGGCGCATTTCAGACCGCTCCACCAACGTCGATTTCTCTATCAACTAAAAGGGGGATACCTGTCGTAAAATATGATTATACCCAAGATACAATCACGTCACAGGAGGAATAGATTATGGGAATGGTAAAAGAGTTTCGCGAGTTTGCCGTCAAGGGGAACGTCGTTGACATGGCCGTCGGGATTATCATCGGCGCGGCTTTCGGCACGATCGTGCAATCGCTGGTGGCCGATATCATCATGCCCCCGATCGGCTTGCTATTGGGTAATGTTGATTTTTCGAGCCTGTTTATCGTGCTGCGGGAAGGCGCCGCGGCCGGCCCATACGCTACCCCGGCGCTTGCCAAGGCGGCCGGCGCCGTGACGCTCAACTACGGCCTGTTTATCAACACCGTCATCAGTTTCGTCATCGTCGCTTTTGCCGTCTTCATGATGATCCGCACGATCAACCGTCTCAAACGGGAACAACCGGCTCCGGCGGCGGCTCCGACCACCAAGGATTGCCCGTTTTGCTTTACGGCCGTTCCCATCAAGGCGGTTCGTTGCCCGCATTGCACATCGGAGTTGAAAGGATAGCTTTTTGGCGGGGATGAATCCCCAATAAAAAACGGCGACAGGTCTGGGAAAATCTATCTCCCCCGGTCCAGCCCCCTGGGGACCGGCCCCTGCCGCCGTTATCACTTTGCAGATCGTTACTTGGCCTTGACCGCTTCGATTTCCAGATTGATAACCACGTCGTTGCCGACCACCATGGAGCCGTCGGCCAGGCTGTTGTTCCATGAAACGCCGTAGTCCTGCCGGTTGATCGTGGTCGTGGCGGAAAACCCCGCGCGGGTGTTGCCTTGCGGGTCGACGACGGTCCCATTGAGCGTGCAATCCAGGGTGACTTCCCTGGTGACCCCCTTCATGGTCAGATCGCCGATCATGGTGAACTTGCCGCCGGTCCCCATGACGATTTTCTTGGATTTAAAGGTCATGGTCGGAAACTTGGCGGCATCGAAGAAGTCCGGGCTTTTCAGATGGGTATCGCGCATGTCGTTGTCGGTCGAGATCGAACCGATCTGGATGGTGACGTCGACCGCGCCCTTGGCGACGTCTTTGCCGTCGAAGTTGGTGATCGCCCCGGTGAAGTCATTGAACATGCCGTCGACCTTGGTTATGACCATGTGGCGGACGGTGAACCCGACATGCGAGTGCGCGAGATCGAAATTCCAGGTCTGGGCTTGCGCCGATACGACCATGGCCAGCGAGACGAAAATTAACATCGCCAGTCGCTTATACATACACACCTCCGTTGATCTTATTGCCACGCCGCCCCAGGCGGCATTGATTTCAAACCTATGCTGTCGTTATTGCTCCTTTACGCGCTTCGGAGCCTATAACACGAGGTTCGCCCGAAAGGTTCACGGTTTTTTTGGCCATATATCGGGAGATTGGATCGCGCCCGAACTATCCTCGACCGCAGAACCGATAATCAACGAAAGGATATGTTGGTGCAAGACCGCAAATAATAAAAGCGGGCGGGGTGTAGGCCCCGCCCGCCTGTGGGGGCAACGGTAATAATGCAAATGGCTCCAGGGTGATTTTCTCTCGACGGCCTCATCCTGCCCTACGGACCTGGGCGCAACGACGGGTTCTCAGCTATTTCGTCATCATCGCCCAAAGACCATGCGGCCGGATCGCCGCTTCGTATTCTGCCTAACATCAGATGATTTGATGCAATACCCTCCCAAGGCCGATGCCCACGGCCCAATGGACTGTCGATTCGGACATGGCCCAATACCGCATCATGCCCATGAACCGGATTTGCCCCGGACCTGTATTGAAATGGAATTTCTTGTTCCCCCGCTGGTATGAATAGCTCACGATCACGCCTTCCGTTGGCCGTGATTTCATCCTTGTCAGGTCGAAGTCTGTCGCGGTGTCGAGGCGCCGGAACCGGCGCCAGTTTGCCAATACCTGTCTATATTCTCAATATCGGCTGATCGCCATATTTTTTGAGTTTGATTCCCCGTGGTTTTCGCGAGGCCGGGAGAGATTCGATAATCCATTGAAAAAAGCCTATTACGCCATTTTCGACCAATCGGTCGAAAATCGAATCAAATCATTTCAACCGAGTCAGACATTGTGCTATAATCCATTGGAACGGCCAAAACACGATTGATATGACAGGGCAGTCAATGTCAGAATTTATTTTCAATCCGTACCGGCGGCAGTCGCCGTCGTGGGACGATCCGGTTTTCGCGCCGTTTAAAAACGATGATATCATGCCGTTTCATACTTCGCTTCCGGGGTACCATCCGACTCCGCTGATCGCCCTTCCCGCGCTGGCGCAAAAGCTGGGTGTCAAGGAAATCCGGGTCAAGGATGAGTCCCATCGGTTCGACTTGGCGGCCTTCAAAGTCCTGGGGGCATCGTACGCCATCTACCGTTTCCTGAAAGCCCATCTGGGCGCCGAAGGGGAATCCGTCAGTGATATGGCCGAACTGGTGCGTGATCTTCTGGCCGGGAAATATGCCGGGCGATTCCTTTTCTGCACGGCCACCGACGGCAACCATGGCCGGGCGGTCGCCTGGACAGCCCGGAATTTTCACCAGCGGGCGGTCATCTACATGCCGCAGGGAACGGTCGAGGCGCGGATCAGGAATATTGAGGCGGAAGGGGCCGAGGTGAATATCGTCGCCGGTTCCTACGATGAAACGGTGCGTCGCGCGGCGAAGGAAGCGTCCCGCAACGGCTGGCAAGTGATCGCCGACACCGGGTACGATGGGTATATGACCATACCCGGATACATCATGGCCGGGTACCTGACCATGTTCCGCGAGATGGAAGGAATCGTTCATCATCCGGATGAGCCCGGCGTCGATCTGGTGTTTCTGCAATCGGGGGTGGGAAGCCTGGCGGCCGCCGCGGTATGGTATTATGTGCATCGGTACGGCTCAAATCGCCCGACCTTGATTTCGGTCGAGCCGACCGCCGCCGCCTGTCTATATGATTCGATCCGCTATGGCGCCGGGGAAATGACCGTTGCTCATGGCGATTCCAAAACCATCATGGCCGGTCTCAATTGCGGGACGCCGTCGCTGGCCGCCTGGCCAATCATCAAGGACGGTATCGATCTGTTCCTGGCGATAACCGATGATTGGGCGGCGAAGGCGATGCGGACGTATTATCACCCGGAAGGCGCCGACCCGCAGATCATCTCCGGTGAATCCGGTTCGGCCGGTCTGGCCGCCTGTCTGGCCTTGCTGGAAGATAGTTCGATGGCGGAGGCCCGCAGGCAGTTGAACATAGGCTCCGATACTCGGGTGCTTCTGCTCAATACCGAAGGGGCGACCGACCCGGTCAATTTCGCGAAAATCATCGCGGCATAATCAGCAACGGAAAGCGCGTTTCGATCCTGGCGATCAGGCGCCCAGGGTCGACCGTTTGGCGTAAAAAGCCTTGACCGTCACACCGGTTTGGCGATAGGCGACCGAGGCGATTTCCTCCAGACGGGCCGGAGAGACGAGGGTTATCTCGGTGCTGGGGACCGGGCGGTCGATCGAATACATATGCACCTCGCGGGGACGGATATTCCGGATGAGAGCCATCCAGGCGATGATATCGCTACGGCTGGTGTTGGACTGTTCGCCGTCAACGAAGACCGTTTGCAGGTAGATATTCTGCAAGCCGGTCAGGCGGTGGACAATGTCTTCGAACCGCACCTGGCGGGAAGGGCGGTTTATCATCTTGAAGGCCTTTTCGGTCCCGACATCCAGCTTAAGGATGGGCAGATCGATCTTGGCCAGACTTTTCCTGACCGCTTCGGAGGCCAGGCCGGTGGAATTCGACAACAGCACCACCCTGGCCGACGGCCGATGCTTGTCGCGCAGCCGGACGACTTCATCCACCATTTCCGGAAACCGGGGATGAAGTGTCGGCTCGCCATTGCCCGAAAAGGTGATCACGTCGATCCGCGCCGAACTGCGCAGTTTTTCCTCAAAGGCGCGGGCGACAGTCCCCACCCTCGGTAAATCCACCTCGTGCGGTTTCATATCCGTGGTGCAGACCGCCGTCAGGCCGTAATGGCAATAGACGCAATTCAGGGAACAGAGCTTGTATCCGCCCGGCATCAGGTTGATACCCAATGACAACCCGTAACGTCGGGATTTTACCGGGCCGTACAATACACCTTGTTGCAGAGGCAGGAGCATGGACACCTCCTACGGTTGGCATTACCAATATGCCACCAAATCGCAAGAAAGGCAAGCGTCTAAATGACCGGCGGCGGGATCGTGGCCGGGCCATCCATTTTGACACCCTCCCGCAACTTCCGGGCGGCGATATTCGTAAGGAGTGATAATAACCCCGCTGTCCGGCCAAGGCCGGAACGGGCGCGGTCAGTCCAACTAATATGAGGAGATGATGATGAAATACTGGCGGGCAATCATATGTATTGCCATTATTTGTCTTTTTTGCATGCCATTGCCCGGTTGGGCGGTCAATAACCCGGCGCTGGAAGCGAAGGTGGACGCCTTCTTGAAGCCGGCGCTCGATTACGATCTGATCAGCGGAACCGTGCTGATCGCCAAAAACGGCAATATCCTCCTGGCCAAGGGGTACGGCCCGGCCAACCGTGAATATGACTTCCCCAACACCCCGGAAACCAAATTCCGACTCGGCTCGATGACCAAGCAGTTCACGGCCGCCGCGATCATGCTTCTGGAAGAAAGAGGGCTGTTGAAGGTCGAGGATACACTGACCAAATATTATCCCGATTACCCCGACGGCGGCAAAATCACGCTACATCATTTCCTGACCCACACGTCGGGCATTCCCAACTACAACTCCCTGCCCGATTATGATGAAAAGCTGGTCCAGCCATACGGCATAGACCAGGTCATCGACTGGTTCAAGAGCCAGACGCTGCAGTTCGAGCCCGGTTCGCAGTACGCATACAGCAATTCCGGATATGTGCTGCTGGCCGGGATCATCGAGAAGGTCTCCGGCATGTCGTACGCCGAGTTCCTGCGGCAAAACATCTTCGAACCGCTGGGGATGGCCCACAGCGGCCAGGATGTCTTCACAACGGTGTTGAAAAACCGGGCCACGGGTCATGGCGGGGACGGCCGGACGGTCTACCAGGCGCCGTACCGCGACATGCCGTTTACGTCGGGCGCCGGGTCGCTGTACTCCACGGTTAACGATCTCTTCCTCTGGGACCGGGCGCTGTATACCGACAGGCTGTTGTCGCAAGCCAGCCGCGATAAGATGTTTACGCCTTACAAAGGCAATTATGGTTACGGCTGGTTTATCGAACAGCGGGACGGCCGCAACGTCATATCCCACGGCGGGGCGATCAATGGTTTCCTGGCCAATATCGACCGATTCGTGGACGATACGGTCGTGATCATCACCCTGCTCAATTATGAAAGCACGTTTTCCCGAGCGGTCAACACCGGCCTGGCCGCGATCGCGCTGGGCAAGGGCTATAAACCATTATTGGTCGCGGAGACAGCGACCGTGCCCCCGGAGGTCTTGAACGCCTATGCCGGAACATACCGGTTCGATTTCGGCGCCGAGATCACCGTGAGCCGGGACGACCGCCAATTGATGATCGCCGATAACGAGGGGGGCGGGGTGACGGCGGCGGCTCAATCGGATGTTTTGTTCTTCCTTCGCGTGCGTAATGCCCTGATCAAATTTCTCAAGGGAGATGACGGGACCGTGAACGGGGTCTATTGGCAACAGGGGGCGCAGGGCTTTCGCGGCAAGAAGATTTCCTGAACATACCAGCGGGGATATTCGTCTGAAAGGATAGAATCGCCGCCGGCCCGAGGAGGGGAGACGTGCCACGGGGGAGATGGCACACACCGAGAACCGGCGATATGGGCGAAGCGGGCGATACCAGTCGAAAATCTGCGCGGGTTCGGGAGGATGACCGATGAAAAAGGCAACCGCGGTCTTTTCCGTATGCCTGGTTATGGCGGCGCTTTGCGCCGTTCCGGGCTCGGCCCAGACGACCGCCGACCGGGCGGGTGAGTTGCAAACGATGACAAAAACTCCCATCATCTTTGCCACCTATGCGTCCGACGACCAGGCGCTGTACTGGGCTCTGGTCATGGCCGAAAGCATCCGCCAGTTCGGCGGCGATATGCGCAATGCCCCGATCTGGGTGTACCGGCCCGAGGGGCAGCCGGATATCGATTCGATGCAGCGCAAGAAACAGGAAACTCTGGCTGTCATTCTCAAGACAATCCCTATTCCGGAGGATGCGCAAGGGGCCTGGTTTGCGGGAAAGGTCAATGCCTCCGCGGCGGCCGAGACCGACGCCGAGGGGAAAGGCATTATTTTGGCCTGGCTGGACCCCGATGAAATCTTCGTAAAAGAACCGAAGGAGTTCCTACTTCCCGATAGCGTAAGTTTCGGATACCGGCCGGTCATGCATAAGCTGATCGGATCGCTGTATTCCGAACCACCGGACGAATTCTGGTCGCGGGTATACGCCAGATTGTCCGTGCCGGAGTCGGCAGTTTTTCCGGTGGTATCGCCATTGGATCAACTCACCCTGCGGGCCTATTTCAACGCCGGAATATTGATCGTGCGTCCGGAACGGGGCCTGTTGCGCAGGTGGCCGGGCTGTTTTCGGACGCTGTATAGCGATTCCGTGTTTGCGGAATGGTGTCGCACGGATCAGTTGCGGGCGATCTTCCTGCACCAGGCGGCGTTGGCCGGAGATGTTCTGACCCTGTTGAAGCAATCCGAGACGATGGACCTGCCGTCGACCTACAACTACCCGGCTTATTTTCACGACCGTTACCCGGCCGAAACGAAACCGAAGTCACTCGATGACGTCGTGATGTTCCGTCATGAGTTTTTCGCTTCCGGCAGGGGGTTCATGGACATAACGACGATCACGGATGCGAAGATTGTCGACTGGGTGAGGCAGCGGCTGCCGCGCAAGTAGGCTTATCTCGGGGACCTTCCGCCGGGGCCGTGAAGGCCCCGGCGGAAGGAATCTATTTGTTCTCGCCTTCCGGCTTACTGATCAACGCCTGGATGTCATCCGGGACAGTGAAAATATCCTTGGGCAATTCGATGTTCTGGGCAATGCTATCGGCGGTCATGATCATTTCCTGGCCCATGGCTATCTGCTTCGTGCGGTAGGGGGTCATGACGCCGTCTACCATGCGGTAATCATCGATATAGGTGTCCACCGGGATTTGCCCCATCTGGTGTTCGAGGGTCTGAGAGATCCGAACCAGCAAACCCGTCTCCTGGTCGAAATAAAATGTTTGCGGGGCGCCGACCTTCGGAGTCATGAGAACCTTGTCGCACAGCCAACCTTTGACGGTATCGGTTCCAATCGGTTCGGCTTTGTCGAAGATGGCCCGCCAGTTGATGAATCGGTCGAATGCCGCTTCCTGGATGGCCCCGGCCAGTTCTTGTCCCTCCAGGATGCGCGGTCCCTGCGCGACCGACTTCTCCCAGTAAATTTCGCCGTCGTATCCGGTTTCCGAATCCCCAATCGCCGCCGACTTAACGATCGTGTGCATCTTGTTCGGCTTGGCGGTGTAAATGGTGATGTCCATGATGATGCCAGGGGCCACCGTCATCTTGCTTTTCATGTACCTGTTGGTGATCTTGTCATACGCCTCGCGGCCGCCGGTGACCTCGACATAACGGGCCATGATTTTCTCTCCGGCGAGCGTGTCGGCCGGCGCGGCTTTCTCGGCTTGTCCATGGACGGGCGTGCCGAGCAGAAAGGCCGCGGCCAGCAGCGCCGCCGCAAGTATGAGAACAGACGGAACTTTGCAGGTGTGG
>JAQVRW010000073.1 GCA_028700875.1 Candidatus Zixiibacteriota bacterium
CCGGCGGTCTGGTGGACTTCGATTCCCAGACGGGCAAGACTGCTTTTGCCTTTCAGGTCCGCGACGATCGTGCGCGGGAGGTGGATGCATTCGACCGTCCGGGCCAGGATGAAGTCGTTCGGCCGGATCACGATCCGGTCGGCCACCACCGTCCGGGTATGCTGGAGAATACTGTCCCGGTCGTACGGGTCGATCGGGGTCTCGGCCGGCTGGTAGACGATGAAATTATTACCTAGCCGGAGATCGAGCGAGTTCGGTTGGACCAGTGCCGGGTCGTAGGGGTCGACCCGGAACACCCCGGTCTCGATATACTGGCGAATCTGCCAGTCGACAAGCAACATACATCATATGTATGACAGATTGTCATTTAAACGTTCGGCCGCAAAGTCCGCGTAGGCGTCGACGATCTCGATCCCGATCCACTGCCGGCCCATCCGTCGTGCGACCGCCCCCACCGTCCCGGACCCGAAGAAGGGGTCCAGCACGGTATCACCCGGGTCACTACTGTAGTCGAGCATCTTTTCGACCAGGGCTTCCGGCAACTTGGTGGCCGTCTTCTTCCGGCCGGGCCAGAACTCCCGTGGGATGTACCACACGTCTTCCCGGTCGGCATAGTTGGCCGATCCTCCGGTCGCCGTGCGTTCGGCAAGCGGGTGTCGCGCTTCAAGGTGATACGTGTAGCGTCTGGGGTTTTTCACGACATACAAAACATGATAATGGCTGGAGACGTATTTGCGGCGCGTAAAAACGCCGAACTGGAACTGCCAGACAATGTGGTTGACCGTCGTGAACCCGACCGCGTCGAGCGCGTTCAGGATATCTTTCAGGTTGGTCCACCCGGAGACGACATACATGCTGCCGTCCGGCTTCAGGATCCGCCACGCTTCTTGCATCCACGCCCGGGTAAATGTCGGATAATCGGCGGCCGTAACCTCCCGATAGCCTGGGATCACGTTACTGTGATCGCGGTTGTAGTTCGGTTTGGTCCCAGTGAATTCGATGGCAAACGGGGGATCGGTCACCACCAGATCGACCGAGGCTGCCGGGAGAGTGGGCAGAATTGTGAGGGCATCACCCCGCAGGATCACCGGATCACCCCCTGGAACCCGCAGGAGGGGCAGGTGATCCGGGTACTCCAAAAAATCGGGCCGTGTTCGGTCTCGTATTCGTCTTTGTCGAACCAATCCGAACACTGGTTGCAGACGATCTTGGATTCGTCCCCGATCTCGGTGAAATAGTCGTAGGTTCTGGATCGCATAGGCACCTAATCGCTGTTCGGGTAGATCAAGACGATCGGCTGGTCTTTCCACCCTTCGATCGAGACCGACATGCCGTTGTTGGGATTGTGGCCGTGGTAGAGGATCCACTGGAACCATTCCTGGTTCGGCGGCATCCCCGGTGGCGCATCGATGAACGTGAACCAGAACGCGGATACGGCACGGATCCGGTCCCAGATCGCGTAGGTCGGCCGGCCGTGGTAGTTCGCCTCCTGGAGTTCTACGAGCAAATTGGTCCCGGTTCGTTCAATCGGCCGGCTCAATGGGGTCAGGACGCCTTCCAGATACACGTGATGGCAACAACACCCGTCGGTCTGCTGCTCGAAGACCACCCCACTCTCACACGGCAGTAGGAGACCCCAATCGATGTCGTAACAGGTGGCAAATGCATACATCCCGTTTCGTTTCATCTCCTGGATGCGCTGATAGTCGCGATCGTCACCGAAGAACATCGGGACGCTCCTCGGCGAGCAGATCAACAACCGCCGCGAGTTCGGCATCGGAAAGGGGCGTGACGTCGATCCCGGCAAACTGGAGCGCGACGCGGGTCCCATTCATGCGGGTGGTTGGATGGAAGTCGAACGTCCGATAGATTGCCAGATCGTTCGTGTTCAGCCAATTGACGAATGCGATCACCGTGCTGACATCGTGGTTGCCGGCCGCGAGGTCGGCGAGCGCGGTGGCAAGAAATGCATCGACAGCATCGTTTTGCATACATACAAATTGTATGACAGAGGAGATAAGGATTTACTCGATGAGAGACAGGTACAGGACCGATCTGTTCCCCGAGCCCGGATGAGAACGGTGTGGGTTTCGCGCATCAGCGCCCTACCCGTCGGTTGTGCAGGCCGTGATCGGGTTGATCGACTTGATCGGGTCTTCCTTCCCTAAGATCTTTTCGCGATCGATAAACCTTCTCATAGTATACATATACTACTCCACAGAGATCCAGAAAAGGGAGACCCGATCAACCCGATCAAGTCGATCACGAAACCGATCTGAAACCAGTCGATCAACTGATCCAATCTCGAAGGCGCATGGGGTGTAGCAGGATCCCGGGGCGGAACAACCTACCTTTCCACTGGAACCTCATAATTATAAAGAACCTTTTTATAGGAGAACTTATCTCCTCAATCCAGGCGCCGATTGGCCGGCCGAAAAATCCGATAGATCGGCATACGACCCCTGACATAGGAAGATGAATTTAGAAATCTTTAAATAATATGACCGAAAAAAGCGATGCTGGATCGGTGGATCAACCCGATCACGCCAGGGTCCCATTCCCCTGAAACCGGCATCCCGCTACCGCACCGCACTGAACGAGTATGCAAAAAAAAATGGTTAGCCCGGGATGGCGAGAACCAGTTGGATGATCCACGGCGTCACGGTGGCCTCGATGAGGGTGGCGATGGCGACCAGGATCACGATCGCCCCGATACAGGAAACCATGGCGGATTTGACATTGATGGTGTAGTCCACGTTATCCTGGCCGAGCAGGATAGCGACGATGACCGCAAGACAGAGAGTGGGGATCTCGATGATCCCGTGCGGCAGGATGGCGGCCGCCACATACGGCAACCCCACCCGATCGATCAACCCGCCCATCAGAATCCCGCCCATCAGCGCCTGATAGGGCAGGATGCCGAACGCAACACACCGAGCCGCTGCGGCATCAGGTCTCCGGGTGATATAGAACGCGGCCATGATGACCAGGACGCAGATGGTGTTGTTGACCAGCAGGTGGCCGGCGAACACGTACCACGGCACGGCGGTGAGATCGGGCATCAGAGCATGAGAGGTGTAGGTGGTCACGAACGCGGTGGTCGCCTGGCTGAGCCCGGCCTGTTCGTAGCCGACCACCATGCCGAGCAGCATGGGGACGACAAACCCCATGACCAGCAGGGTCATGAACCAGAACGGGACCGTCGGCCGGGCAAGAATTGATTTGAATGCTGTGAACATTTACCCCTCCCGGTGTGTGGCGTAGGTATGGGCGCCTGAGGAACCCCATACCACGGCATCTGCCCCGCACTTCCTGCAGATGCTGGTGTTCAACGCCCCGTCATACCCGTCGCCGTAGATGTGGCCGCAGGCCAGACACCATGCCTCTTTCTGACAATGGCGGTGATGACGCATTGCTGCCGCAATGAGAGCAACGCCCTCCGGTGTGCATGTGGGGTTCTCCAGATACTCGTCGAACCGCCGGGCGTCGTCCCCCTCCAGTACCAGCCCGAGGTTACAGGGGGCGCCGCGGTTCTTTATGCAGCGTCCGGTAGTGTGACCTTCCATGTCGTGCTGTTCGAGTAACTCCATCGTTGAATCACTAACTCCTTGCAGGTCTTTGCCAGATACAGGATGTTGGATCCCACCGACCGCGGCGTCATCCCGATCTCGCTGGCAATGTGTTTCGATTTGTAATAGGTCTTGCCTTTCAAAGCTCCGGCCCGTAAATACTCGATGAGCCGGCGCTGTTCTTCAGAATACCTGACGGTTTTCGGTAATCGCATACGGTGTCTCCGCAATACATGAGATCCTCAAATATATAAGAGTTTCAGTCGCAGCCGCCCGATTGCTTCATCGCCCGTTTCCGAATCTGGCGCAAAACATAATCGGCCTGGATTTTTCCGCTCGGGTCGATGTGGAACGGTTTCGTCTCCACCACGTTGTTATCGCGATCGAACCGATGGATCTCCCCGGTGATGGCACCATCGGGGTGGGTGACGTAATCGGGCTCGAAACAATAGGTCTTCCCGCGATAGAGGACCGTGTTCTGGCCCGGGATGTTTGTCTGGCAGGCGTTCTGCAACTGGCGGAACGTGACGACCGCCTCGGGTGCTGCTGTCCATGTCATGGTGTATTACTCTTTGTCGTTCGAAAAGATATACGTTTTGACCCAATCTCAGTGGAGTTCCGTGATGGTGCTCCATTCGATCGTCTCAACATTTCTTTCCTTCCGATCACGGCGGTCCGATCCACCGGTTCCCTTCCCCGGCATGGTTTGCGCACCACCAATTCGTACACGCCCAGACAACGGGGTTGCCCGGACCGATCAGGCCCCGGTCGGCGTCATGGTCCGGTCGCAAAGCGGGCATTGTTTTGTTTCCATCACGTCACCACGCGAACATCGATCCACAATGGGGGCATCACCGATACCCTTGTGGAATCCCGGTCTGGCATGCGGGGCAACAATACCGCGTCATCCCGTATCGTTTGGTATACGGCACCGCATCGACCACGTGATACGTACGGCTCGAATAAGTTTTTTGATCCATCACATCACCATACCGTCATGACCGCCACTGGAGGAGCGGCCCTTCCCGGGCGAGCGCCTCCCGCACCCATGGCCA
Organism: Candidatus Zixiibacteriota bacterium; assembly: GCA_028700875.1. Lineage (GTDB taxonomy): Bacteria > Zixibacteria > MSB-5A5 > GN15 > JAAZOE01 > JAAZOE01. The sequence continues at coordinate 4,625 of JAQVRW010000073.1, forward strand.
GAAAACGAGAATGTAGCACAGCGCCACCCCGCCTTTGAACATCTCCCATGCCGAGGTTACGGCGTTCACAATAAATTACAATTTGTCATACTGAAATATATACGTTCCGGCTGTGGACCAACCCAACGCCTCTGGGAGTGGGGCACCGGGTTCCCGAGAGACGGGGGTTGACAACCATCCTAGAACGGGAGGTTGTCGGAAAATCGATGGACGTTAAGACCGATAACCACCCTCATTCTCACTGTCGTTCGCATACAACTCACGCACATCACCGGGTTTGCCTCTGAAGGGGCAACTGTTCGTGTCTTGACAACCAGTGGCTTATCCACATCTTTGATAAATGTCGGTAATCTGATCTTTACCTCAACGCACAGCCTTTAATTTCCTGATCGTCCGGTCACACGCATCCCGCATTAGAGTTAGGTGACGGATGCATTCCTCGATTTCAGCATCCGTGCGCTTTTTCCGGAAGTCCTTTGTAGGAATGTCCCGTTCCAAAAAGCGGAATCCAAAATCCTCGTATAGGTAGGCGTCAAAATCCTGGGGGAACAAGAGACCGATGTACACCCCCTCTTGTTCAGGCACTTGGGGGAGGGATTCGCACACATTAACCTGACGACTATGACTCATCATCTTCACCTCTACGCACATCATAATGCTCGCAGTCTTCGGTCTTCGCCCCGGAGATCGGCCAGCCGAAACGCTCCCACAAGGGGCATTGAGATCCTCCGATAGTGGACCCGTCTGGATAGACACTCATATCGTGTTCGCGGTTACACAACCCAAATGATCGCAGGAAGTGGCGGCACTTCGGATCGTCCCACTTTAACTTTGCCATGTTGTTACCTACGCACACTCAATCGGGGTCTAACCTCGCACTACATTCGGGGCAGAAGGACGGTTCTCTCTGCTTAGTCATACATCCACAGAACCGGCACCTATGGAATACCACCGTATCCCATTCTCCAAACTCAGGGTGCTCTTTCTCACATTGCTTGACTGCGAGAGTTACGTCCTTTCCGGCAGCCGTATGATACTTTTTACATCCCCCATTCGGGTAAATGCGTTCGTTGCAGAACTTGCAGCGTTCAAAATCTGAGTGATGAGGTATCATTGATCTTCACCTCTACGCACAATATGTGCTGTTGGTCCGATGATTACGACCTCGTCGCCAGGTTGGAGGGAGAGGTAACGCTCAAACTTTTCCCCCCTAGGATCGGGGTCGCGGCTGTGATGGTGCATCAGACATAGGGTGCAGGGTTTTAGCACCCGCACCCTACTTGGCCCTAATTTTTTTCCAGCAACTTCCATCATTGTCACCTACGTACAAGCCTATTCGTTCCAACGATCCTCGAAATGTTTGCATTCGTCATATGGTCGCAGGAACGGGTATTCTTGGTACACCCAACATTCTCCCGTGCGAGATCCCCGGCGGAGACATCTCCCGCCGGTTACGCTTTGATGCTTACATTTTGTCATCGTTCTTCACCTCTACGCACAGGCGATGTCCTGCAAAACCTTCTTTTGGAGTTCCCAAAAACCGGGGTCTGGACTAATGAGACCAGCAAACTCGTCTGGATTGGTTTCACGCATCTGTTCCGCTTCATCTAAGAGGATGCGGGCAGATTCTTGCTTCGTTCGTTGGTTCTTAAGCGCATTTGCATCCACCAGCATGTGAGTAATCCAATATGCACGGCTCTCCTCTTTTTTGCAAGCTTTAGGTAGCCCAAGAAGGTCTCTAATTGTTCCAAGCCAAACCATCAATCTTCACCTCTACGCACAAGATTCTCCAATGGGTTCAACCTCGGTAACATCGGTATAGTTATCAGTGATATTCTTGTCCTCGAATATTTCCGAGTAATCACTTAATTCGACTTCGAGATATTTTTGGATCTCTTCCGTGGTATCTTCATCGTCAAATTCAAGAACGCACTCGTATACGATGTGTGTTTCCACCTGAACTTTACATTTCATCGTTTCCACCTTTACTTTGACGCACATCAAGTCTCGATTACACTTCCGATAGCAGCGATCCCGAACCCGGCGAAGACCAACATCATACCTATGCCCTGAAGTAATATGCCGGAGAACTCTAGACCAAAGCCTACCACTACTAATAGGAGTCTGATAGCCTGAGAGGCTCGGATCCGAGGGTCTGCAATTACCATCCTGTCACCTACGCACAGATCGGACCAACTCGACAGAATCGGCACCATCTGAATACTCTTTTAATATACCTTTAAGCCGGTCGAATGGTTCATCGGATGTCAAATTGTCCGATTTTGGAATGTCAAAAATATCTTGTAGCCTCTCTACGTTCTTGTCGCTAATTTTCCATAACGTTTCAGTGTCCATACTCCACCTCGACGCGCACCACTCAATTCCAGTGATGTCTACAGAGCGTCCCTCTTTACCGTTCGACAAAACTCCGTTTCTGCATTGACAGACTCCCGATCCTGCCGTTTGTATTCTTCTCGTATCGCCGGATCATCCGTCCAATGATGACCTCGACACGTATGACAAACGCTGTGCCAGATTCGCCTCCAAACAAGCGACAAACCTCTTCCTCGTCGTTCGGCTCCCACCGAAATGGTGAAGAAAACGTCTTGATCCATGCATGTTGGCAGCAAACCACATCCCCGCACGATACAATTCGTTCTGCATCCATTTGTCGATTGCTTCGTAGTCCCATGTCATATTCACGCTCCACCTTTCTGTTCGCGCAGCATCTGTTCAGTCTCCCGGCGCAACTGATTTGTTGCGCCACACGATCCATCCGGATCATCAGGCGTATAAAACGGGCATTGTTCGCACACGCTGGTGCATTCCGCGCGACCAACACATTGATCGCACCGTTCCGATCTCATTTTTGATTTTCCTCGTTTTGTTGCTGTTTCTGGAAACAGGTGAGGCAGATCCGATTGTTCGGGCCGGCACACCAGAGAGGAATGTTTGCATCCTCCTCGGTGGTCTCGTAGCCCCGCCCGCATATTCTGCAGATCCCGATCATCACGCATCGCCTCGCACACCCTGCGTTGGTCGCCGCCATTTCCCCAGCGGGCACTGGTCCAAATCGCAGACGGCATCCCAGAAATTCTCACCATCCATCCCCGCATCCTGGAGATCTTTCTTCGAGACGCCGGTCGGCGGCGGGGCCGGCGACTTAAGACAAATAGCAACGCCATCCTCTTCGCTCGTGCCGGTATGATCGCATGCGGCACAGAACTCGTCGATCTCGTCGTCACTGCACCCGTTCGCCCATTTGACCATCTTCATCCAGGACATGACATCCTCCAGGGCGTGGCGGTAACCAGAATACTCGCCGTTTGCATACGGATCGTTCCGGGGCCGGGTCAGGTCCTCATACACCCGGGTTTTCTCGCTCATCTTGAGATCGCAGAGCGCGATCACGTAGTCGATCCCGTCGTTATCGATCATTGTCTGGGCTCCTCCGTATCGGCATCGAGCATCGCAGCGCCGGACTCCGTGATATCCAGGACGAATCCCGCTCGGCCGTCCCCGACCGGTCCGTAGTGGCCGGTGATCAGGCCAAAGTCCGTCAGCGTGTCGACGGCGTTCGAGACCTCGTTCTTCGTGAGGGTGGGTGCCAGATGGTCGACCGCCGCGCCATATCGTGGGATGGTGCCCGCGGTTTGCATCTCGCGGATCCCGACCAGCACGATGGCCGCGTGTCGCCACGACGGTTCATCGTCCATCGTCAAGCCTCACCACGGGCTCTTTCGACGCAATGACGAGCGGGTTATTCCGTTCGTTTTTGTTTACGATTCGTTCTGCCTCCTCCGGGGATGTCGTGTATACCTGATACACCACAAACCGGACGACGGTATACGGCCGTTTCTGATCATTTCCCAGAGCATGCCGGTCCCGGTCTGCCATCGCCCGGATCACGTCAGGACAGGCGTCGGCCTCGCGTCCCTCGAACGGGCACTCGCCGGCGATCACCTGATTACAGCCGGGACAGACGTGAGATACGATCCAGTCATAGAACCCACCGTCGTCGGTGGGTGCACCAAAATTCGGGTCAGGTCCTCGAAACATATTGATTACACCTTGTCGTTACGAGAAGAAATACATTTCGTAATATAATTCATCAGACGTTTTCGGGCGGCATGCCCCTCGCGATCCGGGATCATGCCGTGGATCAGGAGCAGGGTGATCGCGTCGGACAGTTTTTGGATCCGGGTGGCGTCCGCCTCGTTCAGGGTATACCCCAGCCGCCCGATCTGAACGGCGATGGGATCGGCCATGCCGCCAAACGAGATGGCTATCTGGTCAGACATAGTGGATCACCATCTCCCGATGGGGCATTTATTCAACTCGTCCGGCCCCCGGTAGACCTGATACGCGATGCCGTCGTACATCTCGACCTCATCTGGCGACATCTCGTCCCGGCGGATGGGAGATTTTCGACAGATGGTGACGCGGTCGACCCCTTCAAACTCCGGGGCGGTATCGCGGTGTTTGCAACCAATGCATACTTTCCGGTTCTGATATACCGTTTCCATACTTATTACACCTGTTTTTCGTGAGAGATATCTCTCCACGCGACCATACGCTTCTTCAACGAACTCCACGTCGTGGTCTCGTCGTATACCGTTTCGTTTGCCACGACCGTCATGTTGCCATCAAGAATGTCGTCGAGATGACACCAGTCGGGGACGCCATGCGTGTAGACGTTCTCTGTCATTGCTCGCCCACGGCGTCCCGGTTCTTTGGCATCCATGAACAATTTGCAAACGGGTTCAGACCTTGGATGAGAGGTTATCCTCCGAGAACCGACCGGGCAATCGCAGCATGTAGCCACTTTAGAAACAAATACTTTCACGCGATCATCTCCTCAGTCAAGGCAAACACGATTCACCTACTGCAGACGGTTTTCCGACCGTCTGGGTGAGGTTGGCAAAGACCAGCCAGTCGTCGAAGATAATGCTCGCAAACGTTTTCATCTTCATTCAGGCAGGAGACCCCCTGCGCAAGCGGGGGGAGGAATGCCGTCTGCCTATCCCGACATACCATCCAGTTCTCCACGCGATTCTGGTCAGGATTGTACAATCTTCAACCCTGGCATTCTGGGTTACCCGTTTCCCGGTATCCCGTCTATGCAGAGATACCCGGTCTTTCAGGGTGCCGCCGATATACGCTAATCCATGTTTGACATGCCGAACCAATGTTCCCCGGGTCAATCCCATCGATCGTGTTCCTCCATACGGTTTTCTCACTCCTCCTTTCTCCGGCTGGAATCGATGCAACTGGCGTCGATGCAGTTGGATCGGCGTCCAATACAACAACCCCCATTCGGTCGGCTGTGTAGCGCCGGATACGTCCGCGGCCATGACCCAGGCATCCACGGCATGCGTTGAAAACACCGGCTTACTCTTCTGGCTGGATTTTTTCAACCCGAACTGGTCGCGAAGCGCCGCCGTTTCGTAACCGGTTCGGAGATGGAGATCGCACCCGAGCGATCGAATTTTCGCATAGAACCATCTCTTTCCCACCTCAATCGGGGAGAAGTTCTTGTTCCATCGCCGACAGTTCTTCTTGGTTGTCGCGGCAACATCTTCCACGATCACGTCGGTGATCGGGAGAATCTTCTGCAACTGTTCCAGGATCCGGATCTTCGCGTTCCATCGGGCGAACGTGCTCGGTGGGATGAATTTTCGTCCTTTCAACCGGTTGTTGAACCGTGCTGGACGCCGCCAGCAGTTTCGAAACCGTCTGGCCCGGCGCATTGTTTTTCGGGTTTCTACCGCTTTCTTGACATGGTTCGGTGTCTCTGACATACCGTTGAGAACGGTTTCTTTGGTTCCAACCACGGACCAGCCCTCGAACGAGCTGCCGGGATCGATCCCGACCACCAACGGCTGGTTGGCAGATGTTACTTCGTAGGTCAGGATGATACAGAAGATGCCGAGTTTATTCCAATACGGTCTCGCTCTCCCTTACTTGAGGAGTAACCGAGCCCGTGTGGGAGTCGTCGGCATCAACTGGTTCCGGTGAGTGTCCAGAACAGGGACCCTCATGGTATTCCCTCCACCCGGTCAAACCGGGGTATCATATCCCTTCGGAGTTGCGAAACAGGCTTAGTATCCGAAGATACGTCGGGTTCG
>JAQVRW010000447.1 GCA_028700875.1 Candidatus Zixiibacteriota bacterium
CGGCGCTCATTCCGAACGCGAACCGCAACCCATCCTCTCCCGCGTCGGCCCGGGGCGACATAAAAACCAGTTTGTCGGCCTGCAGACCGGCTTTGACTTTGTCAAACAGATTGGCGACCAACTCCTACACACGGCGATGGGTGAACATTTCGATGAGATGTCCCGGGTAGCTGTCGCCTTCGCGAACGCGGTGGGAATCGTTTTCAAACTGCTCTATACGCTTGCGATCGCTTTCGACCTGCTGCTCCAAAACCTGGCGCGCCGACTCTAACCGCTTGATTTGATACACCGCCGACAGATTCTGGTTGAGGAACAGCAGAAACGACTGGATAATGGGGTGATCAACGGCCAGGGAGGTGCGGATAAAATAGACGCCGAACGGATTGCCCATCCAGTGAATGGGGAAAATGATATTGAAATGTTCCGCATCGATGAGGGCGTTCAGGTCCTCGCCCCAATACTGCCGCAATTCGTCCGGGTGGCGGTTGGTGACCGGAGTCGTCAATTCCTTGGCCAACTCGGTAGAGACCCGGATCCGGTATTTGGCCCGTTTCAAACTTTTCAACCCGAAAACATAATTGAGCTCCATGAACCGTTTCTGTTTGCGGAAGAAAAGTATCCTGTCGGACTTGAGATAATTGGCCAAAATGTCGGACAGCTGACAGGCGACGGTTTGAATCTTCCCCTCGGTGCGGCCCGCGGTAAGACTGGCTTCGAGACCTTTGAGCACGGATTGAATATCGGGAAGCGGTACGGCCCGTTTCAACTGGCGCTGGCGGATGATGAGAAGCACTCCGAGTATCAGCACCAAGGCGCCCAAAATTATGTTTAATGTGAGGTTAAACACAAGGTGCCCTCGTTATTTTTATGGCGGATGCCTGTTATCCCTTTATAGGACATGCAACTCCATTTACTAGAATAATAAACTTCCGCCTTTTGTCAATATAAATTCTTTAGCCGGTTCAGGCGGTGACAGCGGCAGGGGAATATGACAGAATCGGGCAATCACGATATACGAGGGAACTAAAGGGGGGTACGGGTACCCGGCGTGTTACATTTCCGGTTCCCGGTCGCGCGGGGGATCGACGACAATAGAATCGATTTTGACACGATGGCTGTTTTCCTGGGCGTCGGAGTCGGCGGTCTCTTGACCCGTTTCCTGCGAAGTCGGGCAGTTCTTGAGAATCACCATGGTGATGTCGTCGTGCTGATCATGCTTGCCGATGAAACGGACGATATCGTCTTCGATAGCCGAGGCAATTTCGCCGGCTGTCCTATCCTGATTTTCCCGGACGATGTCGATCACCCGGTCGGTGCCGTAGGCGCGCTGCTGATCGCCCCGCCCCTCGGTGACCCCGTCGGTGTAGATGACCAGGAAGTCTTCCGGGGCCAGGTTGATGACGGCTTCTTCCAGCCCGGCGGCAAATTCCGCCCGGTCGGTCTTAATCCCCACCGGCATCCCCTTGGCGTTCAGGAAAAGAGCCTCATGGTCTCGGCTGACATAATGGATTATCGGGTTATGCCCGGCCGAGGCGAAATTGACCTTGCGGGTGCGGATATCGATAACCGCCAGCAGGATGGTCACGAACATCCCCCGCTTGATGTCGTCGACGACATAATCGTTGAGGCGGACGAGAATATCCCGGGCGGACCGGTTCCCCTTGGCTTCCAGCTTCAGGGCGGTGCGCACCATCGTCATCACCAGCGAACCCGGCACGCCCTTGCCGGACACGTCGGCCACCACCACGCCGAACGTCTCATCATCGATCTTGACGAAATCGAACAGGTCCCCCCCGACCATCCGCGCCGCTTTGTAAATGGTTCCGATGTCGAAGCCGTGGATGGTCGGCAGCTGCCGGGGAATAAGCGCCTTTTGGATTTCCTCGGCCAATTGCATTTCTTTGTGCAGAATCTCCCGCTCGACGATGTTCTTGCGGTCGCGGCGGATGCGCATGATCAGTTCATTGAGCGCTTTGGAAATTTCGTAGAACTCCTCCGCCCCCTCCAACGGCAATTGGCTGTCCAGGTCGCCCTGGGAGAATTTGCGCACGCGGTTGACGATACGGCCGATCGGCCGCACGAAATAATTGGAAAGCAAATATATCCCGGCGATGCCGATAAGCAAACCGATGCCCGTGATGATGAGAATGATGCGCCGGCTGTGCGTCAACTCCTCCCCGATCGTCACGGTGGAATACTGCATGATCACCACCCCCACAGTGGAACCGCCGTGGTCGATGCGCCGGACCATGACCGGAGCGGTGGTGGCGACATCGAATCGGGCCGACTGCCCGGCGTCCATGAAACGCCTGAGCTGCTGGGGATCGTAGGGCGTATGCAGGCGGCCGGGGCCGCGGGAATCGGCCAGCACTTCCCCTTCGGCCCCCACGATGACTATCGAATTCAGGATGTCGTTGGCCCGCTGATAGCTGACCACCAGTTCATCGAATTCGGCGTCGGAGCGATCGTTGATGATATAGCCATACGCCTGGGAAGCGATCGTATTACAGAGGGCGTCGACCGTCTTATCCAGCTGGGAATAGATATAACTCGTGGAACGGGAGTTGATGTAGTAATAGGATCCGGCCAGGAGAATCAGGATGATCAAGAGCGTCCCGGCCGAAAATTTCATCCGCAGGGACAGGCCGCCGCTCCACTCCAGGTCCCTCTC
>JAQVRW010000448.1 GCA_028700875.1 Candidatus Zixiibacteriota bacterium
CGATGTGTAAAGCGTGTCCTCCGCTGCCGGCAGTAGCATCGATGTATATTCCATCCCGATTCGTTACCAAATATGAGACCGCGACTTCGGCCATGACCGGCCGATGGTACTCATCGGTCATTGCCATCGTGGAACAGCCCTTCGGCCACGTCTTCGATCTTCCGGCCGAAATCCTTCAGGTAATTCTGGTGCCGGGTCGGATCCCAGATTTCGATCGACTGATTGGCGCCGATCACAAGAACATCCTTGCCAAATCCAGCTAGCTCCCGTAGCTTTTCCGGCAGGAGAATACGACCGGCGCGGTCAACTTTAACGGGGCTGGTGTACTGATGCAGGAAACGATTGACGAAACGATAATCTCCGCTGGTGAAAGACAGCGACTCAAGCCGATCCTGAATCTTGGTCCATTCATCCTGAGGATACAACGACAAGCATCCGTCCAGGCCCAGAGACAAGATCATGATCTCGCCCGGCTGAATGCCCCGCCCCTTCAGAGAATCGAAATTCCCCGAGTGAATTCGGGCAGGGATCAACAAGCGACCCTTGTCGTCTATAATGCAATCAAATGTCCCGCAAAACCCCAACAAGAGAATCAATTCCTCCCACTACCTTACCCCGAACCACCACTTTTACCCACAGTTGACTTATAATCACCCAAATCGGCAAAAATGTCAAGAAAAAAAGCAAAAAAAATATGGCCGTAATTTTCTATGGTTCAATGGATAAGGCCGACGAAAAAACGGCAATTTCCTAGCCTCTTCCGGCTCATGCGCTAACCGCTTTTCGATGCTTTCCCCCGCTCGTCTTCTTTGTCCAGCCGATGACGACCGACAGTCTATTGGGGCACGCCGATACTTTTCCTCGTTCCGGGCATCGACATCCACGGCGGCCCGACGAGCGAACTTAATCCCTTGCTATATATCATCTTGCGGGCGCAAATAAAGTGCCTCCCGAACTCCTGAAGGCATCCTCGTTGCATCTCTACCTTTCGGTCCATTTTGAAACACGAGGGAGCCATGAAACGCGTAACAACGATCATTCTCGGTTTGGCCGTTTGCCTGACATTCTCGCTTTCAGGTAGAGCCGCCGCCGAAACCATAGACACGATCTTCTTCGATCAGGACCGCCTGATCATCGATCCTGCAAGTCGAACCATCCAGGTTCAGGGATACGACAACATCGCCGAGGCCGGGCGGCCGGATGTTCCGGCGGCGCGGTTCTTTTATCATGCCGATGGCTTTGCCTTGGAGACTCATCTGATGGCGCGCGTGCTTGCGGCCGACACGATCCGTCTCGAGTTTCAACAGTCGGTATCCTCGCTTGACATACCCACGTCCGCGATTGGAACGGATCCGGTTAGGCAGCCGCTATTGGTGGAATTAAACAATATTTATCCGGTGAATCCCTTTCTGGATAACCGCGCCATTCAGCGGGGACAGACGGTCTGGACGTTGACGGTGTTCCCGGTGCAATATCTGACCGACGGCCGGATCGTTTTCAACCGGCAGATCGAGGTCGCCGCCCTTGACGCCGCCGGGAAAATCATGGTTTGCGCCGGGCAGCCGGAGATGGAGGAAAACCTTGTTTCCCGGCCGTTCTTTTCACCAGTTCAATCGGGCGCCCAGACCGGCGGTTGTCCTCTGGGGAACGACTATGTCATCGTGACTTCATCTACCCTGGCCGAGGCTTTTGGGCCATTGGTCGATCTGAAACGACGGACCGGATTTGATCCGGCCATTGCCCTTGTGGATTCCATTCTCGTTGCCTACGGCGGCCGGGACGCCGCCGAGGCGGTCCGCAGCTATCTTCATGATTTCTACCTGGCCGGCGGACGGTTTGTTCTGCTTGGCGGCGACGAGACCCAGGTGCCTATACGGTATGCCTATTATTATAACACCGATTCGACGGTCGATATCGGCCATCTCATGATCTGCGATCTCTATTTCGCCGACTTCGACGGCGAGTGGGATTTCGACAACGACGGCATCTGGGGCGAACCGACCCAGGATCATCCCGACCCGGCTCCCGAAGTCGCGCTCGGGCGTCTGCCCTTTTCCCGCCCCGAACAAGCGGCGGCCTATATTGCCAAGTTGGAACGATACTTGTTTAATCCCGGCGATGGGACTCGGGAGTATCTGAACCGCGCCGCCTTCTTCGTCTCCGACCAGATGCGGGATTACGGCGGAACCGGCCAGCAGGTTCTGGTGGCCGCCAATTTTCCCGATGGTTTCCAGACGGATTGCGCCACCATGGCCGAATCTCCCAGCGGCAATGATCCCAATCCCAGCGCCCCCTCGGTCGCCAGTGCCGAAAGCGGCTTGTCCGATGGCTACGGCCTGGTCAATATCCTGGCCCACGGTCGTCCCGATGGTTTCGTGCTCACCTCCAGCGCCTACAACGAGAATCCCAAGACTTACATCCTGACCGGGGCGGGAAATGTCGCCCACGCCGGGTTCGAAAACCTGGCCCGCAACAACAAAACCGGATTCTACTATTCCGTCGCCTGCGATCAGGCGGCTTATGATCTGGAAACGCTCTATGGCATGCAAAAGTACGGAAATTATTCATTCCACCAAACCTTTTGCAATCTTTTTTTATATTATTTACTTAATCAACTGATTGTCTGTGAGAAAAATATTATCTTCATTTTCTATTAAGAAAAAAAATGAA
>JAQVRW010000074.1 GCA_028700875.1 Candidatus Zixiibacteriota bacterium
CCCGGGGATCCCCCTTGGGGTATTCCAGATACTCCGAAAATTCCCGTCCATCCTTGGTCTTTACCACCACCCTGGAAGGCTGCTTGGCCGGAAACATCTTCTCGAATTCGACCGACGCTTCTCCTTTGATCTTGTCGATCACCTCCCAAATTCGCGGATCTTTCATCTTCTCGTCGGAGAAGCTTTGGGTCGTGATTTTATGATCGACCAGGGCGGCGGCGAGGCAGTACGGCAGCGAATGATCGGCGGTTTCCCGGGATTCCGGGCGGTACTTATGAGAATCGAACAGGATGTCGCAGGCACGGGCGATGGTCGTCACCGTGACCCGGTCGATTTGATCGTAATCGATATTGTTTTTGGTCACCGCTTTCAATGCCGCCGTGATATGCGTATGAGTCAGCGCCTCGGTGGGAAATGCCTTCATGCCGCACTCCAGAATCTTGAAATTCTTCCCCAAACCGCCGACCAGTTTTTCCACGGCCCATTCCGGCCCGAAAACATCCATCAGTCCCTCTTTGCCGTCGAAAACCGCCTCCGTCCCGGTGTACCCGCGTTTGGCCATGAGCGCGGCCATGACGCCGCTTTGGACGGCCATCGGGTCGACCGTGTTTTTCATCATGGTCAGTTTCCCGGCGGTGGGGCAACCGATGGTATGGTTGTGGCACCCGCTGATGCCGATGGCGTGGACCATCTGATCGACGGTCAGCCCCAGCAACCTCCCGGCCACGATCGGCGATACGAACTGGGTCAGGGTGGCATGGTGCCATTTCCGTTCGCGGACACCGGGCACGGCGAATTCGCACAGGCGTTGCTCGAATTCATAGGCCAGAACGATGGCGACGATGACGTCCTTCATCGACGCCTCGGCCAACTCCCCTGCCGCCAGCGCCGCAGGAATCAAATCGGAAGGATGCGAGGGATCCTCTTTCCAGTAGATGTCGTTGAAATCCAAAGCCCGGATCATCAGCGAATTGACCAGCGTGGCGTTGACGGCCGGGATACGGTCGCCAAAACCGATCAGAGTCGCCTCATCCCGCCCTTCCATGCCGAGATAGATATCCCGCAGGATATTGACGTCCCGGGTATGATATCCGCCATAGGCGCAGCCGACAGAATCGTACAAATACCGCTTGACCTCATGAACCACACGTTCGGGAAGATCTTCGAACTTGAGATTAACGGCGAACTCGGCTATCTGCCGCGAAATCGATTTATCCATTTCCGACCTCACTATTTCGATGTTTCAGACAATCTGCTTTTGACCCAGTTTTCGAGACCTTCGACCAACACCAGTTCCTGAGCCGTGGCCCCCACCGGATCAATCGGGTACTCTTTACCGTCGGCGGTCAACACAGAACGACGGATATTGATTTCCGCCCTGATTCCGGTCTTGACAGTCAGTCTCCCCGTTCCGAAATGAGCTTTCAGGCCCTTGACCAATTCCGGCACTTCGATAGCAAGGAAGCCGTTGTTGAGCGCATTGCGTTTGTATGTCTCATTGAGCGAGCCGGCCACAACCAGGCGGATGCCGCGATACTTGAGCGCGGTGGCCGCCTGCTCCCGGGAACTGCCCGTGCCAAAGTTGAACCCGCCGACCAGAACATCGCCCTTATTGACGATCATCCCGAATTCCGGGTCGTAGTTCTCCATCACCACTCCGGCTTGTTGATCGGGGGTGAAATCATCCTGATATGTGTATTTCCCCGGATAGATGCCGTCCGTGTTAAGGTTGTCCTGATAGCAAAAGATGATCTCCCCGGCGAGGACCTCGGGGAAACCCTCCAAAACCGGCACCTGCTCGCAGGCCGAAGCGGCCTTGGCGCCGACCGCGATCGTTCCTCGAATCTGCTCGGATTCGATCTCCACCGGGCCATCGATAAAACCGGATATGGCGGAGGCGGCCACGACCTCGGGCGAAGCCAGATAGACCTCCGCCGATTTCGACCCCATCCGCCCTTTGAAATTGCGGTTGGTGGCGGATATCCCGACTTCCCCATCTTCCAGAAGACCGGTACCCAAACCGATACAAGGACCGCACCCCGGCGGAAGCGCTATCGCCCCGGCCATCAAAAGCGCCTGCCAGTCGCCCCGCCGTTCGCTTTCGGCCTGAACCTCATTGGAGGCCGCGGCGACGTAAAATTTGACTCCCGAAGCAACCTTCTTTCCCTCGACGACATGAGCCGCGGCCGTCAGATCATCCACGCGGGCGTTGACGCAAGAGACCAAGTACGCCTTGTCGATCTTCACCCGCTTTTCCCGCAGTTCGTTCACCGGGGCCATGACTTTGACATGATTCGGCCCTGCGACATACGGCTGGACAGTCGCCAGATCGAGCGTAAGGGTCTTGGCGTAATAGGCGTCGGGGTCGGCGGCAACCGCGTTTTTCGTGAGTTTTTCGATTTGCCCCGGATTCAACCGTGGGTGCACGCCGTGACCATCGGCATCCGACGGCACTCCGGCGAGTCCGCGGCGGGCGATCACGTCGGCCCGATTTTTCAACCAGGCGATGGTCCGGGCATCGACCGGGAAAACGCCGGCCAACGCGCCCCATTCGGTCGTCATGTTGGCGATGGTCAGACGGGCATCGATATCCAGCCCGGGGATCCCTTCCCCGGCGAACTCGACCGCATGGTTGAGCACTTCGTCTTTATTAAAATATCCGCAGAGGGTGATGATGACATCTTTGCCGGACACTCCCGGACGGAGACTGCCGGTCAGTTCGACTCGCGCCACCGGCGGCACCAGCCACCAGGTTTTCCCCGTGGCCCAGATGGCGGCGGCGTCGGTCCGCACGATCGGCGTTCCCAGGCAACCCAATCCGCCATACATATTGGAATGGCTGTCGGAAGCCACCACCATGGTGTACGGCCAGGCGTACCCTTCCTCGCACATGATCTGATGTCCGATCCCTCGTCCGGCGGGATAAAAGTCGACCCCCATGTCCGAGGCGAACTGTTTGATGTCGGCGTATTTTTGAAGGTTCTTTTCCGTGGTATCCTGGACATTGTGGTCCAGGGCAAAAACCGGCTGGCGCGGGTCGTTGATTTTGCCCGCGCCGATGCTCTTGAACTTGGGGATGACGGCGCCGGTGTTGTCATGGGTCATGACATGCCCCGGTTGGATGAAAATGTAGTCGCCGCTGTGAACCGTTTGTCCGGGGCCAAGCCCCACGGCGAATCCCTCGGCGATTTTTTCTATCAGGTTTTGGGCCATGATCGACTCCTGAACTTCAAACGTGACAATCGTCGCTTCTCACGAAGGACAATATGGATTACTTCACCAGCTCAAAATCGATGAAATCGGCGTGGTGGAAGATGATGCTTTCCGGCAAACGGGTCTCCCCCGCGCCTTCCTTGGAGTGGGTAGCGATGATATGCAGGACCTCCGAAGGCAGACCGTGCTTGAACGCCAACGCCACGCCGCTGAACGGGTGACGGATATGTTTGCCGAAATCGGACTTGACCGGCTTGCCCATGATGATCTCGAATTCGCACAGTTTCCCGACGTCCGCCAAGAGCGCCCCCGCGATGAGATAATCCCGGTTGATTCTGGTCTTGTTGGCCCCGTGGATTTCGGTCAGGACCTGGTCGCAGGCGATACACATGCGGCAAACCGCCCTGACGTGGTCGATGAAAGTGATTTTCACATTCTCAGCCAGCAGGGTAAACGGCATCGTCTTGAGCAGATCTTCGGTCCACCCGCGAAAGGCAATCGCCTCCTGCCAGCAGGAAACCACCCGGTTCCGCAACGACTCATCCCTTATTTCGCCGATTTCGGGCAAAAGCCTCAGTACGATGTCTCTCATAAAATCCTCGCTTTAGGATTACTGTCGCATCCAGAAATTACGAAAAGATACCCCTCCGCGCCATCTTTGTCAACACGGTACATTCCGGGCATTGCCGCCATTTCGACCTTTAAGACGCCCTTTGCGGCCGAAACGGGTCTATCGCCCGAGATTTAGGATTGACAGCACCGCCGGTTTTTTCCATCTTATGGTCGGATAGACTATAATCGACATAAAGGACAAAGTCGTGCCGATCAACAAAGAATTGCTGGAAATCCTCTGTTGCCCGCTGACCAAGAAGCCGGTCACGGCCCTTCCCGACGACAAGCTGGCTCTGGTCAATGATCATATTGCTCGGAAGCAGATCAAGGACGTCGACGGGAATATCATCGACCGGCCCCTGACCGAAGCCTTGCTGACCGAAGACCGCAAGACCATCTATCGAATCGATGAAGGTATTCCGGTCATGCTGATCGGCAGCGGTATTCCGACCGCTCAAGTCTCCGGTTTATAGCCTCCGGTTTGCCCGGCTTTACTCGACGCCCGGTCGAAACGACCGCGTCGAATACGAGATATCGCCGATCGAGGACTGGATACGCGGTTCCAGGAGCGCAAACCACTCCTTCTGCATGAAATAGGTCAATTCCAGCAGATCTCCCGCCACCGGAAGGCACAGGCACTCGACCCGCACCATCGTTTCCTCTGGGGTAGAAAAAATCTTCAGGAAAACCGAATCCGACATGAATTCCGTTTCACGGACTTTGTCGGCCCCAAAATAGCCATAGAGTGACTGACGATACCGCCCGAAAAAAGCGCCGGTATCCTGCCGCACGGTTGGATCCTCGATGACCGAGACCATAAGGCCCGCCGTATGGATCGTGTCCAGAAAACAAGACACCATCCGGACGCCCCCCTCCGGGCCGACTCCCTGAGCCAGACGGTTCTGAAGCATAAGGAGAATCGAATCGGCGGCGGGGTCGAAACCGATCGGCACCCGCAAGGTGATTCCGGTGCCGGGGATGTGATATGATGAGCCAAGAAGCGAATCGACTACGGCATAGGGGGCGGCGTTGGACTTGGCGGCCGGTTTGCCTCCCCCCTGGCAGCCATTCATTACCAGGGCGCCTGCCAAAAGCAGGCCTCCCATCCATCTGATCCAACGAGTCATAGACATGAGACCATTTACGCTTTTGCCCCCGGCGGAGTCAACAAGAATACGCATCCGTCATGTCCGGACAGCCTGTCGGTCAGAACCGGAACCCGACGGTAATCGGGAAGAAACTCGTGCCCTCTTCCTCGGTGAGTATTCCCACATACCGACCATGGATAAACAGCGCTTTCCCCTTCCCCACATCCCACTGGAAACCGCCCCCGACGTTGAAATAAATCCCGGTTTCGGCGGTTTCCCGAATAACCGTATCCCCCCCCTGTTCGATCCCGAAAACGGTGGCGTGCGCTACGCCGACCCCGGCCAGAAATACGAATCCGACCGGCCCGGCGCCGATCCTTTCATTCGCGACGCCGTCCACTCCAAACATGAATATCCGTTTCCGTCCCTTGTCGGTGTCATTTGTGTATGGCAAAGGAGGATCATGGGGAAAAACATGATATTCGGCCTTGGCCATGATGTCGATGTTTGAGGCGACGTTATATCCGACTCCGAACATGCCGCCTGGGCCCGCTTTCCAACCATCGGTGAACTGGTCGGGATGGGCCGGCAGGGACATTTCCACTCCCAATGAAAGCTCCAGCGGTTTCCGTTCCTGTGCATCGACCTGGCCGCCTATTACCAAAACCATAAAAACGATTATCGTAATACCGCGCATGGTCTCTCCCCCCCTAGCCCCGCCGGTGGTCGGCATGGCGTTCTTTGCCCGCTAGAAGCAAACCCCCGCCTGGCGGCGGGGGTTATGGTACCTGTCGAAATATGGCTAAAATTTCACGCCGAGCGTGATGGGGATATAAGTCAAAGCATCCCCTTCGGTGTTGATGTAAACATACCGGCCCTGAATGAAAATGGCCGCCGCCGGACCGGCTTTGAACTCAAGTCCCGCGCCGACATTGAAACAAAGGTCGGTCTCGCTGCCTATGAACTTGAACGTTTCATCACCCTCGGTTATATCGGATATCTTACTGTTGGCCAGGCCGATTCCCCCCAGGAAATAGGGCTTTATCGGGGCAGCCGGGATATCCAGCGCCAAACGACCGTTAACTGTAAACAGGAAGAAATTGAAACTCCCCCCGTCTACACCCTCGGCGTCAATGGGGAAGGAATGATACTCGGCCATACCGACCAATGAGAATCCCGGAAACGCCTTAAAACCGACCCCGGCTAAACCGTGATACCCGGTCTTCCAATAATCCTTGAAGAAATCCGGTGAATTGGGCAACGACAAACCGCCGCCGATGTAGATGTCGATCGGTTTGACATCCTGCGCCGATACAAACGCCGCCAGGCAGAGCATGACGGCCAAAGAAAGCAAGAACATTTTCATGACGACTCCTTTGTGGGGCATGAACTCCTTGTACGCATTGATTTACGCTACCTGCATCAACAGATAGGATTCCCCGCTTCGGTTGTCAAGTTTGTTTTTTGCCGGCCCCTTGCCGGGAGTCATAGTTGCGGTGAGCTGCTTACGGGGCGGCTCTTGAGATAGGCGTGCACGAAAGCGAGGCCATAGAGGACAAGTCCCGCTACGAGCAGTCCGTAATGATACGGCCGCGGTTGCTGCAGACGCAAAGTAGCGTCGGTATCGCCCATAAACGAGGACAGAATTATCGCGGTCGCCCCCAGCGACAGAATCCAGGCAGGCCAGGTGGCACGGAAATATCCGCCGGAAGCGAAGCGTCGGATGATAAGATACCCGGCGATGATCATCCCGCAGGAGATCGCGACCGGCGCGATTACCGGCCCTATCCAAGGGAGGGGAATCAGAAACAAAATGTCCCAGTCCATAAGCGAGACGGGCCAGCCAAGGGTAATCGCCAGCCAGACATAGTAGAAGATATCCCACACGCCGAAAAGGATAAGGAAATACCCGAACCGTTCCCAGAACCGTTTCCCGGCCAGTCCGGCCACGGTCGCGATCATGACCATGGTGGCCAGTTCGCGGAAGAGTTCGACAGCGATATAGCGGCCGGGAATCACCTTGAGCGGCAAGGAAAACCCATCCGGGTAAAACAATCCCCGCAGATAGACGACCACCGCGGCCTCGACATAGGCCATAGCTACGGCGAAAACCGCCACGACAATGACGAGCGTGTACAAACCGAATAATTTCGGTTTCGAGCCGGCAGACTGATTACTCATAAGCAAATCCCCGATACATCAACAATCTCGCCGCCAATCGACGATCGGTCAATCGTTTTTTACGCCTTTCCCGGAAGCGGCCGGAGATTGCCATGGCTGATAGTTCACGCGTTGACCATCAGCCGCCCGACCGCCCTTCACGGGGGGATCGGGCGCGAATATTTTTTGAACCCGATAGCCGCGCCGACGGTTAAAGTTATAATGCTTGACAGACGGCGGAAAATACACGATCCTTTGATCGAAGCACGCCGTGACGGTACGGCAGAAAATGGATCTATTTGTTTTGACTGCGCGTTGAAAGAGTTACTGTGTTCGGCTCCAAGATACTTCGTCGGTTTGGAATCTGGATATCATACGTGGCCATGGTTGCCGCGGGGTTTGCCGGTTTCCTGTTTTTCATGTTCCCGTTCAATTTCACCCAGGTGAGAGGACGCAAGAACATCCCCAAACAGGGTCGCCGCGTCCTTTTCATTTCCAACCACAAGACCATGTATGACTCGTTCCTGATCGGCGTAGCCGCCCACTTCCCCGAAAACATCTTTCATCCTTCCCGTACGTTAGTCAACTTCGCCGCCAAGGAAAATTTCTTCCGGGTCTGGTTTTTCAAGATCCTGTTTTCCCTGCTGCGCACCGTCCCGGTCGAAAGACGCGATCATCCCTGGCTGATGCGTAAATATGTCGAGTTTCTGGAACGCTATAATCTGCTTATTTTTTATCAGGGCACACGGAGTGACGATTTGACGACCATCAAGGATGGTCCGGCCTTTGCCATCGCGCATACGGAATCCCCCATTACCGTCATTCCCGTCTATCATCAAGGTATCGAGAGAATTTTCAGCAAAGGCGGCCCGAAAACCAACGGGATTTGGCGCTGGCTGCCGCGCAGCTTATTCCGCAGGCCGGTTATTATTTTCGGAAAGCCGATCAATTTTTCCGACTGCTTCCGTTTCACCGACACGAAAGATCGGATCCGCGCCATCAATCAACGAATTATCGTCACCATGAAGGAACTGCAGATGGACGGCCAACCCACCGGGGCTGCCGAATCCAATCATTGACCTGCTCTCGCATTCGGATTAATCCGGTGATTTTCACATCGCGCTAATTGCATACCCGCAACGACATATGTCGAACCACGATTACCGTCAAACTTGTGTAGGCTCTGCCAATTTGCCAGCCGCGATCACAGATCGCGGCCACCCATCTATTCGCCTGCAATGTCGTTCATTATTTCTTCCGCCTTTGCCCTAATTCTTTCATACAATTCCGGTTCCAAGAGATTTACCCAGGCGCATTGATTTACAAAGCCTATTACCGCCAGATTGATGGCGGTCATTTCGCCCTTAGGCATTTCCATAACCGGGTCCTCTCCCAACTTCTTTAACCAAAATTCAGGTAGGGGACGTTGAATTGCCAAATTCAGCCGCCGCCGCAATAATTGTTGGTTTGCTTTTTTGGGCATTTCCTGATAAACTACATATTCTGAGAGAGTCTCAATTCCTTCTGTTTCCTCCAATAACATAAATGGCAAAAGTTCCATCCATGTTATTATTTCAACCACAGCTTGCCGCCGCGCTTTCATTCTACTCCCCAACGCACCATAAAGAGCGGCTTGATGTGGTGACGTTCCATCCAGGATCGTCGCGGTGTCCATCTCAATAGCCAGTCTATAATGTTTCAGATATGATTTCCGCATAGCCTTTCTGATTCCTTCTGCGCCGAAAATATCAAATAATCCCATATTTCACCCCTTCAACTAATGCCACTTGGACCCCAGGGTGCCGTATAGCTTTTCTATCGGCAGTCCAGGAACAGAAATCAATATTCTCCACCCGCCAGGCATTATTTATCGGCATGCCGCGATCGCAGATCGCGGACACTCGGCTGCTATTATAGACCGCCGCCACCCGCTGCCATGTCCCGGCGCCAAGCCACCAATAGATCATGTATAGATGCATAGTCAGCAATTTTATAACCCGATTTTTGGAAAGAATCATTGCGGTAAGTCAAATCCGGCGCAATATATGCATAATCATCGTACCATTCATCACTCTCGAACAAACTCGGACATGTAAGCATTTTCCTGGCCACAGAGGGTATGCGCAACCTTAATATTCCGAAATTATGTTTTATCCATCCATCCAAATATGTCCATTCAGCATCTGTTAAGGCGCCTTGGCCATTCACTATAATTGGAAGGAGAAGCATTTCATGAGCACCCCAATTGCGTGATAGTCGGGAAATATCATCTAACTGACGAATTGTTTCGGAATTGATTACTACATTGATACCGAATCGTATTCTGCCCTTTAAATACGCTATCACGTCACTCAATTTAGCGAGTTTTCTTTTTCGCATCCTTGAGTAGGTGGGTTCTATACCATCAACAGATATTCTGAGTATGGATATATAGTCTTTCAATGAGTCGATAACTGTGCTATTCAATCTGTGTCCATGGGTCGTTATCGAAACACCAAGTGATGTATTCTCCCAAATGCTTCTGCACATCTGAATCAAATCCGGGTGAAGCGTCGGTTCACCGCCACCGAGAGCGACGTCCAATGTCCCCGCGTCATCAAAATCCTTGCAGAGACCCTCTATCAATGCTGATGGTAGATATGTTTTGCCTTTTTGTACATGGCAATGGTCACAGTTAATATCACAATCATCTGTGATGGCGATGCTTATTGTGCGAGGCCCAATACTCAGATCCTGCAGCTGAGGCCGAACTTCGTCAACTAGTATATGCGACCCATTACGTCGGTCGTAGTAATGGATCCCCTCCTTTTCATGGCGAATTTTCATTTAGTACAGACATCTTCCCTTTATGGAAATCTCTTCCGATTCCTTCGCGAACATCAGTTTAATTATACCGCCTATATTCGGTGAGCGGAAACGGGAAATTACCACGCTATTTTCATCCCGTGTGAGTTCAGGATCTCCATCAAGTCCGAGTTCAAAATCGTCTTCGCTAGGTTGAAATACTTGAAGGACTGTTTCGCGGTCTTTCCACGCATTCAAAAACGCGGCTAAATCCTTATAGCCTTCCGCCCAGGATGCATTGATAAAATCCTCGACCAAGTCGTACGCTTCTTGCGCTACCTTAGCATCTTTGAACTTTCCAATAATCGTAATATTGGACGAATGTGACGATCCGAATTCTTGCCAGATTTTCATGGTTTCCTCCATTATTTAAGGATATGCCTCCTGGCAATCCCCTCTCTTACATCTAAACACGCTGAATTGATATCAATATTTCGTTGTCTGTCAATCACATTTTGAGGGGAAGTTTACAAATATATTATAACGCCATGCGCCGCATTGGCATACCGAGCGTATTTATTTTACAGTTTTTCGGCCAAGTATTAACAAAAAGCCCCCGTGATTGCTCACGGGGGCTTTGGCGATTTAAAGCCGGCAACTATCTACTCTCCCACACAGTCTCCCATGCAGTACCATCGACGCCAGAGGGCTTAACTACTGTGTTCGGAATGGGAACAGGTGTGGCCCCTCCGCTGTCGCCGCCGGCATATTAATTTATAACCACATATTGTCGCAAGGGCGGGCACTTCAAACCGAAAGGAAAAATTTTAAGATCAAGTCGCAC
>JAQVRW010000075.1 GCA_028700875.1 Candidatus Zixiibacteriota bacterium
CAACGGGAATCCCTTGACCGACACCAATTCCCCGGCGGCGAAATCCGTCAGAGTCAGAAGCTCGCCGTCAAGGCCGATCAACCGGGCATTCTTGCACACGACCCCGGTCCAGTCATATCCGTCAAACGTCACTGTCGCGGCCTCCACGTCGACCGAGGCCAAAGCGGCGGTGAAAACGACGCATTCCTTTTGATCGCAATTGGCCAGCTTGATCTTGACCGCCAAAAGAGTGGTCTCATCGACGATATTGGCTTTGACTTCCACGACATCACCAACAGCCAGATCGGTTAATGCCAGAATCGTATCATAAGAAGTGGTGTAGAAATCGGGATTCAGTTTGGCGCAACCACCGCCGGCCATTTCCTGATTTTGATATTCGTTGCCGCTGCCCTGATGACGGGTGACGATATTCCCCCAGATCAGCGTGGCACCGTCGACAAGGATGGTCTCCGACCGTCCGGCGACGGTGAAGGATCCGGCGGCGTAGTCGATGGCGACGATGGTATCCCGAAACGCCAGGTCATACTGGCCGTCCCCCGGCGAACAAATGCGCAACCGGGTGGCGGTGACATAGCCGTTCTGTTCGCTGACGCCATTGACCTGCAGGGAATCGCCGGATTGAATGTCCACGAACGGGACCGGGGTTTCCTGGTCATTGAGTAGTCGCACTATTTGACAGGTATGCGCGGCGATTACCGTGTCACTGCGACCGGCAAAGGTGAGCATCCGTTGGGCTTGGTTAACGGTAGCCACGCAGGCGCCAAATTGCACCGGTTCCCCATCCGCCGGAGTGAGGAACATGGTTCCCCCCGAGGACTCGGAAAGGGTGGTTGGCGCCAGCGGGCTGTCGCTGGAACAACCGGCCATTATCGCCACCAATACCATCAGTCCCAATCCGAGCGCCAGTTTCGTCATTTGCTTCATTCTAAGGTCTCCTTTTCATAACACCGGGGGGAGTTATGTTTCGTCATATTCCCTTTTCATCCTACAGAGCCTGAACCCGGCCGATCCGTACAGCCATTTCGGCGGTTGGGACGAGATTTTCGGAGACTTCGGCGTCACAGATTTCGGGACTCAGAGCCGGGAGCGGAGGGGATAAAAAAATCGGGGCCCTGCCCCCTGGGGCCCCGAATGACTTCGAAACGGAAGTGTTTTATTCACTAATCCGGACGGGCATTACCCGGCGCTGCACGGCGCCGGTCCGGAGGAGAACAGGTAGCGGATGATAAACACGGCGTCCCCGACATTGATCCTGCCGTCGCAATTGGCGTCGGCCGCCACCAACCGGATCGGCGGCGGACCGGACCGGAAGATGTAATTGATAATAAACACGGCATCGCCAATATTAATAATGCTGTCGGTGTTGGCGTCACCGATCAGAAGCGGGTCCAGGGCCTCCAATGCCGCCACCATGTCGATCAAACCATGCCCCAGTAATCCTTCGAACCCCGGATTGAGGGAATCGACATTGACGGCGCTTGCGGCTATCAACGTATCGATTTGTTCCCAGTTCAGAGTGGGATCGCGGGAAATCAGCAGGGCGGCCAGCCCGGTGACGAACGGGGTGGCGAAACTGGTTCCATCCCACCAGGCATAGGATGTATCCATATAGGGGGCGTAAATCCCGGTTCCGGGGGCGCAGTAATCGACCTTGAGACCATAGTTGGAGAAGATCGCCTTGATATTGAGGGTGTCGAGTGCGGCCACGGCCAGGCAATAGGCGTGCGACGCGGGAAACGGAAAGATCGTATTTTCGGCCGTGGAGTCGTTTCCCGCGGAGGCGACCACCATGACATCGTTCATCTTGGCGTATTTCAGCGCTTCATCGAGGGCATCATCGACCCCGACCATGCCCAAGCTGAGATTGATCACCCGGCACCCGTCATCGACGGCCCGCAACACGGCGGCGGCGATCGCGAAGCCGGTGCCGCGGCCGGTGGTATCCAGTACGCGGTAGGCGTGCATCCGCGACTCGGGAGCAACCAGTTTGAGAATCCCGGCGACAAATGTGCCATGGCCGGAGCAGGCTCCGCCCGGTTCGTCGTTGGCCACGGGATCATCATCGATGTAATCCCAGCCGGAGATTAAAGCGACGCTGTCGGTCGTGAACTCAGGATGGGTAAAATTGACCCCGCCGTCGATGACGGCGATATCGACGTTTACGCCGGTAGCCAGGGTATGAACGGAAGTCATGTCGAGGCTGACAGCCGCTGTTTGGGTTTCGACGTCGCCGGTGAGCTGATCATCCAAGAACGGCGAGCTGCGTTGAAACGGTTCGGGGGCGTCGATATAAAAATTCGGGCTGCAATAGAGCACATCTGGCCGGGCCGCGATGACCGCCGCCAGACTATCGGCATTCTGTCCCGAGGGGATCATGAGCAAATAACAATCGGTTTGGATCAGATGGCTTTTGACCGTAGTCCCGAAGGCGGCGTTAATGCTGTCGATCGTGTAACCCGGCGCCATCGCACAGACCACTTCCTCGGGTCTATATTCGTTATGACCATGCTGGGCGTACGTTGAACCGGTTAATATTACCGCGATAACCAACGCCCACACGGTCAACAGCCTTGATTGTGTTTTAGTTTTCATGAGTATCTCCAAGATTACCGGCCCCGAAAGCGGCAAAAGCCGACCAGTGGTAGGCCGAAGGGAAGCACTCGCGCACCTCCAACGAAGCCTGGTTAACGGCTTCCGGGAGTCCGGCGCCGGCGACAAGCCTGCTGTAGAACTGTTCCATCCAAAGCGCCGCCGAACGGTCCGAGACCGGCCAATGACTGGCAATGACATTACGCGCTCCCATTTCCAGAATCGACCGCACCAATCCGGTCGATTCTTCGCCGGGCATGGACACCTGCTCGCCGGAGCGACAGGCCGATAACGTTACGATTTCGACGCGGCAACGTTTGAGGCGAAAATCGGCGGCAAACAACGGTCCGTCATCAAGATGGAGGCAGGAATAAAACGGGTTATCGGCGCGAACGGAAGCATGGCCGACGAAATGCCAGGCGAAAGCCTCTCCGCTTGACGGCCAGTCATCCCGACGACAGGGATCATGGACCACCGTTTGCGAACCGAATAGAGACGACAACGCCGCAATTTCCCCTTTCGTTTCGGGAAGATCGGCCGTCGCCCCGCGGAAAATCTGAATATCTCGACCCTCGGTTTGAACCTCGGCGGCCGCGCGGAAATGCCGAAGGCTCGGTGAAAGGATGAAGCGGTGTCTCTCCGCCAAAACCCGGCCATCGACGATCAGCGCCGGCCACGGCAGATTGAACAGGTCTCCTTCAGGCAGTATAAGGACGTCGCGCTGGTCAGGGTCGATCTCCAATGGAGACCAGAGCCAGCCGCCGACTTCCTGCCAAAGTGCCATCTCGGCCTTGGAGATGGCATGGTCGGCGGCGGGTTCCAGCAATTGCCCTTCCAGAATGAAGCGCCATTTGCACATATCTTCGACCAGACGTGAAACGCCGCCGGGGAAACGACGCACCCGCGTTTCCCCATTTCGGTGCACGAAGGCGATGATATCGTCATCGAGGCCATGGAATTGAACGACCGGCAGGCGGTGGGAGACGGCCTTAATCATTCGGCGAAGGGAGGCAAATGAAGGAACGGCGCCGCCCGATGATTCCAGGGCCATCAATTCCTCACGGACCTGACGATATAGGTTCGTCGGCGGCCGGCCGGAAACGGAAGCGGTCGAGGCGCCACTCCGCGCCCCCCATGTTTGACTGCTCAGCGCCCCGACATGAAAAGCCAGTTTCTCCAGACTCAACTCGGCGGAACGTTTCATCTTTTCAGATTGACCCGTTCCCGTCAATGGAGCCCATAGCCCAGCCGTTTTAGATCGTTCCGACCAAAGAGCCGCATCCAGCGGACGACGGTCTATATCGATGGCGATCAATCGCGGATGCGGCAGCGGATGGCGGCGTCCGAAGGCGCCGCGCAATTCCAGGGGCGGCAGTTGCGCCCGAACGGCATCAAGCCGATCCGCTGCCAGCGACCAGTGATCCCGGGCCTCATCGATATGTCCTTGACGATAGACGTGGTCACCCAGCGCCATCTGCCACAGGGCATAGAGATGCGGAACCGCGCGAAGCGCTTTATTATGGCGCATCCGTTTCAGCACCGGCGCCGATGGCCCTTCCCTGGATACTTCATAAAGGTCGCATATCGCCGCCCAGTACGGCAACTGCGCGCGGTCAAAATGCCGCCGGGCGGCGGCCAGTTCCTTGCGACGCATGCGCCCATCGCGGCCGGCCAGGTCGGCCGCCAACAGACAGGTCGCTCCCAAGAACCCCTGATTTCCCTCTCCCGTAAAACCCCGTTCCGCTCCTCGCCGTGAACCGGCCGCCTCGGTTCTTCTGCCCAATGCTGCGGCTGCCTGGCCGTGAAAAAGGGCGGCCTTCGATTTTTCATAACGGAGCCGTAATCGTCCAAACCGTTTCTCTGCCTCCGCGGCCGCCGTCAGCGCATCGGAGTACAGCCCCAAGCCGGTATACACTTCCGCCCGATCCAGCAGGCACAGCGCCTCTCCCCTCGCATCTCCGGCCTCGCGATACACCCGTTCGCAGGCGGCCAATTCCGTCAACGCCACGTGAAACTTCCCCGACAGCATGAGCAACCACGCCAGGCCGTAACGAGCGTCACAGGCGTCCAATTCGTACCCGGCTTTATCATATTCGGCTATCGCCGCCCGATACAATCGCGCAGCCTCCGACATATTAAACAACTGTACCAGCGTGTTGGCCTGATTATAATAGCACCGGGCAGCGGCCAGACGGTTACCGGTGGCGGCAAAATGGGCCGCGGCCTGGCGATACAGCTTTCCCGCTTCCAGATGGCGATCCTGACGATGAAGCAGGTTTCCATAATTGACCCGCGTCTGGGCGAGATCATCGGAGGCGGCGTGCCGCTGAAACACGGTCATCGCCGACCGGGCGGCCCGCCGGGCGCGCGTGAAGTCACTGACATACATATATACATCAATTAGGGCGCGATCGATGCGCGCGAGGGTCAGCGGGTCGCGCCGGCATAGCGTACGCGCCCGGACATAATAACTCAGGGCCTCGGCGTGCTTTCCGCTCATATGCAGCGTCCGAGCCATAGCCCGCAGGGCCATCAGCCGCATCGCCGGCGAGGATCCCGTCGATCGCTTGACGAACTTCCGCGCCAGAGCAACCGCTTCCTTAAACGACCGACGGGCGATCTGTTGGATAACCCGGTTGCAGGCCGCGGCCAGTTCGCCGTCGCTGATGGTGTCGGCGCGATGACCCTGAAGAAAACGGTGGGCGATTAGGTCGAGCGTTTCTTTTTCCACGCCAACTCCGGAAACACCACCATGCGGCCGCCTATACCGAACAGGATATGCTTGGGAGGTCGTGCACTCCACCATTGATACAACCCGTCCGCCCCGGCAAAATGAACCTTGCCGTCCACTTCCAGCCAGGTCTTTTCGTCATGCCCGGTAGGAGAAGAAGTCTGCGCGATCAACGCCCAGCCCTTTACCCGGCGTTCCGCGCGCAAATCGAACTCAATCTCCTCGGCGCGGAACCGCAGGCGGCGCTGGTCCAGCGCGCCCGGCCCGCGCACCCCGACCGGGGCCGGCATTCTCCATGTATCCAAAATCAAATCGGCCACCAACCGCTTCAATTGCTCCAGAGGCTTTCTCTGTTCGGCGACGGCCTCGGCGCCGGCGATCCATCCCGCTGGCGCATCCGGAAGCGGCAGATTTCCGGCGACGGCAAACGTGCGAAACAGTTCCACCAGCTCCCGGCAGTCCGGGCAGGAAGCCAAATGCCGCGAAAAACGGGGCGTCCGTCCAGCGGCTTCAGCGAGCAATTCCGCTCGTGTCAAATGTCGTTTCGTGACCGATCTCCTTATCTGTTTACGTATTACAGAGAGTCATCGCCTTTTTTCCGTACATCGGCGAAATCGTGGGCCGCCAGAATCTGCTTCAGGCGCTCCAGACAACGACGGCGGACCGGCCCGAGACTATTGACCGACAACCCGAAACTCAGCGCAATCTCCTCGTATGATTTATCCTCAGGGGCGAAGAAGAACGCTTCCACCACCTGCCGGCATCGAGGATCAAGCTCCTTGAGGGCGATTTCGAGCTGGGCCTGTCGCTCCAGTTGCTCCATCGCCTCATCCGGCAATGGGTCCTGACTGGCCAGATCCATGTCCGTCGGATCGCCGGATTCTCTGTCCGCGCGGCGTCGGAGCCGCAAAGCCTCGCGCTTGGCGGTCGTCACCAACCAGGCCGATAACCGCGAGGGGTCATGAAGCCGATGGCGATGACGGAACAGGAGAACCCAGGTTTGCTGGAAGCAATCCGCGGCATCGGCCATCGACAGCCCGGCCCGCGTTACCACGGCGTACACCAGCGCCTGATACCGCCGCACCAGTTCGCTCCAGGCGGCATTATCGCCGGCCAGGACATCCTGCCACAACTCGCTGTCGATCCGTGGTAACGCCATTACCTCGCCTGTCACAAGATTCAGAGCCGCCGCTTTTGCTTGTAATATAACCTCCCGGCGGCGAAAACGGTGCGGAATTCTTGCCCGCCGGTCAGGATTCCATCGATGCTGCCTTCGCGCCGCCGGTTACGCCTTCCATAAATGTATCGACTCACTTCCGCCCACGGGCGACAAATAATCAAAAAAATCACTGGCCGACATGTACGGACCGGCGGTCCGACGACTCTGTACTCTCAGAGAAATAGGATTTTTACCATAGATGTGGAAAAGCGGGCGTGATGTATCACCCCAGCCATACCGTATCCCGTCGCGCTTCCCATACCGGTCATCATGGTTGACGGGAAGGAGGCGCTGGCGTAGTCAAGGCACCGCCCGGGGACGATCCGGGGCGGTCGCTCTGTTCCCACCTACATTATAACGTCTCGGAGGGTTTGTATGAGGAGGATTGTGCTGGTTCTACTGCCAGTCATTCTGATGGCCCTGTCGGCGGCCGCGGACAACGTAGTCTATGTGCCCTTCACCGCACCATATGAAGGCATGCAGGTCGTCGCCGACCAGTTTGTTATCAAACTGAAAAACGATATTGCAGCGGTGGCGTTCAAGGCCGGCGGCAATCCGGCAACGGAAAGGCAGTCGCTGGATATCTTGAACAAACGGTACGGCGTCACGGCCATCGAAGAGGAATTTCCCGGCGCCGTTGCGGAACCGGGAATGCCCGACCTGTCCGGCTATCGTATCGTGACATTCAACGGTCAATTCGGGATCGAGGAGGTCATGAACGCCTACGCCGGCGACCCGAACATCGAATCGGTCGAGCCGATCGGCGTTCACCCGATGTACGACGTGGTGCCCAATGACACCTATTTCGCGGGTCAAGCCTACCCATGGAATCAGTGGGGCCTGTCCAACGCCGCCGATCATGACATCGATGCGCCCGGCGCCTGGGAGATCAATCCCGGAAGCACCAACGCCGTCGTGGCCGTGGCCGACGGCGGGGTCCGGTACTTCCACCAGGATCTCGGCGGGGCCAACTGGCCGACCACCAGCGGCAATATCTGGGTCAACCCCGGCGAAATCAAAGGCAACAGCATCGATGACGACGGCAACGGTTATGTCGACGACTGGATCGGCTGGGACTGGGTCACCGGCGTCAAGGGATGCAAGAAGGGTGAAGACTGTTCGACGCCCGATAACGATCCCAAGGACTTCGGCGGTCACGGCACCCATTGCGCAGGCATTATCGGCGCCATAACCAACAACGGCATCGGCGTGTCCGGCACCGCGGGCGGCTGGGGCGACGGCACGTCGTCCTCGGTCGGCAACGGTGTCAAGATCATGTGCCTGCGAATCGGTTGGCTGTCATCCGGCAGCGTCGGATACGTCCGGATGGATTTCGCGGCTCAGGCGTTTTACTATGCCGCCAACAAAGGCGCCGATGTGATCAATTGCAGTTGGGGCTCCTCGAACTCCAGCGGTTTCGGCGCGGCCGTCGATTATGCGGTGGCTCATGGCGTGCTGGTCTGCCATGCCGCCGGCAACAGCAACAACACGACCCAGGATTACCTGGCGACGCGGGAGGATGTGATCGACGTCGCGGCTATCGACACGGCCGACGTCAAAGCCAGCTTCTCCAGCTATGGCGCCTGGGTCGACGTTTCCGCCCCCGGCGTGGACATTGTCAGCACCTACAATAACCCTTCCGATCTGGCCAATGATTATTTCGCCGTCATGAGCGGAACGTCGATGGCCACGCCGTACGTCTGCGGCCTGGCCGGGTTGGTCAAATCGCAAAATCCGAGCTATACCTGGTCGCAAATCCGCGATCAGATAAAGAACACCACGGACAATATCGATGGCATCAATCCGACCTATGCCGGGCAATTGGGCACGGGACGAATCAACGCCTGTCGGGCTTTGGGGGGCACGCCAGCGCCCAAGACGACGGCCGACCTTGCCCTTCCCGACAAGCTGACGTTGTATCAAAACTATCCCAACCCCTTCAATCCCGCCACCACCATCTCGTTCCGCCTGGACCAGAAGGGCCGGGTGAACCTGACGATATATAATATCCTGGGTGAGAAGGTGAAGGTTTTGGTCGATGATGATCGCGAAGCCGGTTCGCAGACCGTGATCTGGGACGGCACGGACAATAACGGCGCCGGTGTAGCCAGCGGCGTCTATTTCTATCGGCTGGCCGCCGATGATCAGGTCCTTACCAGAAAGATGTCTCTGCTCAAGTAGTACCTCGCGTTGGGCCTCCCGTTGGGCCTCCTGGATGCCGCCGGGGATTTGTGTCTCCCCGGCGGCTTTTTTTCGCCCCGGCCGACGTACCCGCCGATGACCGGATGTCCATGCGCCGGATCTATGCCGATCAATGAACCATTGACGAACAACCTTCGACGCCGATGAAACTGTGCAAATGATGGACAGACAATGGTGAACGACGGAGGGATTCTCCATCTCTGTATTCAAGGGGAAAGGAGCAGTACCGTCGAGAGTCTCGCGCCGCCCGGGGCGAAATGACTCGACGGCGAGCAGGGGATAACAGGCGCCATATCTTCGAATCCGGAAAGGCAGGCTTGACCACGTTCCCGGCCAGATCGATCTGGATGAAATCGGATGATATGGAGGAAGGAGGACGGAGCCGGATATTTCACCACGGTCCTCATCGGATGAAGGTCCGACCAATCGTGTGGATGCTGGGAATAACAATATGCACCAGAAACATTGGGAGGTACCAATGATGAAATGTTCAACCGCCGCCCTGCGGATGCTGATGATCGCCTTCGGGATCACGATGATCGGGATGCTTATCGCCGGGGGATGCAGCAAGGATGATACGACGGCCCCTCAAACAAGCACCGTCCCGACGGTGGACAGCGACGTTTTTGAGTCCGTCATTGCCGCTATCGCCGAGGATAACGGCGGCATCGTCGATCAGGTGGCCGACCTGGCCGCCATCGCCGATGGAGCCGATTCTCTCGCCAGCACGGCGAAACCCATCGCCGGTGTCGGCGTGCCTGTCTATGATTCCGCAACGAGCACGTGGCAGGTGCAGGTCATGCGGCAAAGGGGCAGCGTCTCGGAACCGTTCCACGCCACTTATACGCGGACTTACCGCTACCAGTACCGCGATCAGTCCGGCGAACCGCTGCAGCACCGCGTGGTCGGGGCCGATACCGCCTGCTCAGTCAGCTTTGAAATCGTGGCGGGAAACGGGTCGTGCCATACGACGCGCCTATCGCAACAGGTCATGAGCATGACCGGGACGCTCCAGGCGACTGGCGTCGACACCGACACGATCGTCATCAGCGGCACCTGCACCCGCACCGGAGTGGACACGCTCACCAGTTATCAATCGGTGCGCACGCTGGAATATCAACTGGAATTGACCTTCGCGAACGTCCGCTGTCTCCGCGGACAATCGGAGGATATATCACAGCAGGTCAGGGGCGATTTGAGCGGGAACTATATCGCCAATGTGGCCTTCATGAGCGGCTACACCTATGGAGAGACGAACATCACCCGCACCATGGAGATTACGATGGAGGACGGACGGGCGACGCTTTCCATCGGCGATGGATCGTACAGCGGCGATCTGGCCACCGGGACGCCGTAAGACAGGCTTCGGCTTCCTTGCCAAGAACGAACAACCGGCTTTCCCGGCATTTGGGAGTATGGATAAAGGGGCCCGTTGACGGCCCCTTTGCCCTCTTTATTCTGATAGCAAACGGTGGGCTAATAATATCAATGGCGGACTCTACGAGACGCATTCCGCAACTGGATCATCGAAAACGCCGCGTTACAGAGCCTCCTGGACGATTTTCCAGCCTTCCAACCGGTCGTGAATTGCCTGAAAGCAACGGGCTAATCAGTCACATGATAGGCGGTTACAAGGAGATAGCCGCGAGCGGGGCATGAAGTCAGTGTGGTCGTTCCCCATCAATTCCTGATCCTCACCTTCCAAGTGCGCCGAGGCACCAAAATGCTACCGGCTTCTGCCACAGGAGTCCGGGAATGCCGCGCCGCACCATGACCGACCGTCATGGAGACGGTTTCATGATGACGCCGAAATTCTTTCTTCCGTTAAGAGCGATATGTAGGGGATCATCGAAAACGACATGCCGAAGGTGCGCGGTTTCCATCTCGGCCGGTTGGAGGTTAAGCCAGGAAAGGTCCAAGAGATCTCCCTGATTTGCCTGAATGTCGG
>JAQVRW010000076.1 GCA_028700875.1 Candidatus Zixiibacteriota bacterium
TCTCGCTATGGATGTTCAGCTTGTCGTATAACGACGCCAGGTTTGCCTTCCCGGCGAAGATGCCGATGGAACCGGTTATGGTGTTGCGGTCGACCAGGATGGGACAGCCGACCGCGCTGATATAATAGCCGCCCGAGGCGGCCACGTTCCCCATCGAGATGACCAGCGGCTTTTCCTGAGCCAGCAGTTCGATCTCATGACGAAGCAGATCCGAAGCGATTACCGCGCCCCCGGGGGAGTTGACCCGCAGCACCACGGCGGCAACTTCCCTGTCGCGGCGGACCCGGTCGATTTCGCCCAGAAGCTCATCCTCGCCGACGCGCCCGCCGGACTCGCCCGAACCGATATCGCCATCGGCCACGATCACCGCCAGTTTCGGCGGGCTCGCCCAGGAGTCCGGAGTGACTCTTTGGGAACGATATTCAGCCAGGCCGATTTCGCGGGAGAACGTATACGGGCCGGAATCGGCGAAATCGTCCAACGCCTCTCTGAAATAACAACGGCGATCCACCAATCCCGCCCGGCAGGCGTCGACCGAGGTCAACGGGGCGGCGTCGATCAGCGCTTTGACCGAATCGACCGGCAGCGCCCGACGTTCGGCGATGGAAGCGGTTAAATCGCCGTAGAGGCCGTCGAGAAGACGGTTGATCTGCTCGCGATTGGCTTCGCTGGGACGGTCGAGGATAAATCCCTCGGGGGCGGTCTTGTAGTCGCCGACCCGCTCCACCTCGGCCTCCACTCCCAATTTATCCAACAGTCCTTTGTAAGAGGTCAATTCCGCCCGCAGACCGACCAGCCTGAGTTCCGATACCGGCGAAACAAAAATGCTGTCGGCACCGGCCGCCACGAAATAGCTGATATTATCCGGATCATCGAGAAACGCGGCCACCGGCTTATGATGGTCGCGGAACGATGCGATCGCCTCGGCCAGCTCCTCGGCTTTGCCCAGGCCGCAATTCAACGTCCCGATATGGAGAAACATCCGCTCGACGGTGTCATCATCGGCTGCCCGGTAGATACCGTCGAGGTAATCAAAAAAACGCAATGGCCTGACTCCGAACACCGGGATTTTCGGGTTTTCCGGCAACTCCCCATCGAGCGATACCACCAGCGTTTTTCGTTTGAGATTCGTCAGCGATGGCTGGGCGCCCTTCACCGTCCCGATATACGAGGTTCCCGACAGACTGCGGATATTGCGGTCGAAATAATGATAATGCCCCGCGTAGCTGGATCCAAAATTCATCCGGAAACCGAGCTGAATGCGGGAATGGTTGGTGATGTCGCCGTACAAGTAAAGGCCCGGCTTGGGCCGCACCTCCACACCCGTGCGGAAGTCCGCCCGGTTGAAGCTTTCCTTGTTGGTCATGTCGACGTCGAAAGAAACGGTCACGATGTTTTGATACAGCCGATAGGCCGCGCCATAGACGAAACGAACGTCGCTTTTGACTCCGTCGATGCGGCTTCGGTTGATGTTTTCCGCCCGCGCGCCGAGGGCAAACTTCGCATTCGCCCGCGCCAGGAATCCGACCGTCCACAGATGACGGTGGTTCAGATATCCGGGACCGTCTTTGAAATAGCGGTAGGACAAACCGAGGCGGTTCCGTTGGCCGCCTCCCACGGCGAAAATATATTCGTTCAGGTCCGGCCGGTCGTTCCCTGCGATATGCCGCCAGGCCGCTCCAAACGTGCGCCAATTGGTAGCCATTCCATAATCACGGATCAGCCGTCCGTTCCGCTGGGTGAACAACACTAAGGTACCGCCCTGAGCGGCGGGAACGGCGGCGGGATTGATCCAGACGGAAGCCTGTCCCTCCACCGACGCCACCGGTTGAAAGAAGAAAACCTCCTCGGGCAGCGTCACTTCTCCGCCCTGCGCGGCGCCGACCAGTCCCATCGCCATGATCGAGATGGCCGCAAACATCCATGTTCGAAGAATCATCATCAGCGGCCTCCTCCGGCGCCGCGGTCTGGGCCGTTGATTAGGATATCACCGTCGCCGGTCGTGGTCACCCGCACTTCGGCCGCTTCTTGGCCGGTGGCAAACTCCAATCGATTATCGTAGATCGCGGTCGGCTCCATGGTCATATGATCGACCGTGACTTTACTCTTCTCGGCCTGCCGGCAGACGAAACGGGCATCCACCCGGCCCATGATATCCAGCGTCACTTGTCCATAGTCGTCGGTGATCCGAAGCTTCCCGGTGGTCAGGGAATCGAACGACAACGCCACCGACCCCGATACGTTCTTGACGCGATTTCGAACGCCGGTGAGAAACATCTTGCGGCCGACGATGCGGTCGTAGCTCGTGCGCAGGTCCAACCCGCCGCGGTACTTGTTGATGTCCACCTCGCCGTTGTCATTGATGATCAGGCCGGTTTCATCGCCGGTATCGATATCCTCCAGCGAAATGTCGCTGTACTTGTTGACCAGCGACAGCTTCCCGGTGATCGCCTTGACCGCCAGCGGCCGATTGGAGACCTTGATTTCGGTCACGCCGTCGACCTTCTCGACGCGAACCTTGCTGAGCGATTCGGTGACGACGAATTCCGCGAACGGCCCGATCGCGGTGATGTCGAAATAGGCCGTCGCAATTTTGATGGCGCATTTTTCGGGGACGGTGATTTCCACTTCCAGCCGGGCGGCATTGGTTCCTCCCGACCAGGGCGCCTTGGTCGGCGCCTGCAGGTCGATGAGCAGGCCGTCGGGCGTACCGGTCGTCTCCACCTGAATCAGGTCGGCATAGTCCGCCGCCTCCTGCCGATCCGGAGCCTTGAGAAGCTTGCGGTAGGCCACCCGGCATTCGCGGCCGCCGGTCGTCACGCTGATCGTGCCGGACAGCGAGGAGGCCCCGTTGATCGTTATTTTCTGGCCGCCCTTTAAGGCCGCCGTTTGCTCCATCCGGTTGCCGGCAAAGAGTCCTTCGCGGTCGCGGGTGAGCGGTTCGGCGGACCAGAGGTTCTGAACCGCCATGAGCAAGACGGCGCCGATCAGCAGCCGTGTCATCATGGTGCCTTCCTTTCTGAAGACGAGAGCCAAAACATCAGGATAGCCCCGGCCACGGCGGCATTCAATGATTCCGTATTGTCCGCCATGGGGACCCTGACCTGGAAATCCGCCGCTTCCCGCACCGCCCCGTCGACGCCGAATGCCTCCGACCCGATCACCAGAGCCGGGCGGTCGGCGATGGCCATATGAGGAGTCAACGGTTGGCCGTTGATGTCGGCGTTGTACACCGTATAGCCCGATTTCTTCAACCAATCGACCGCCTCCGCTGCTGCCACCCCGCCGACAATCGTCGTCGTAAAGATGGCGCCCATGGTGGCACGAATCGTCTTGGGGCTGCATGTCTCGGCCGACCCGGTCGTCGTCAGCACCAGCCCGAAGCCGAACGCCGCCGCCGTGCGTATCAGCGTCCCCAGGTTGCCGGGATCGGCAATCCGGTCGCAGAGCAGGACCCGCCGATGCTTTCGCGCGAGGGCGTCGTCCAATCCGGCCTGCGGCGTGTCGAAGACCGCCACCATCCCCTGACCGGTCTCGGCCTCCCCCAACCGATTGCATTCCCGTGCGGACACGGTGGTGGTTGGCACTCCCTGCCGGACGAAATCCCGGATAAGTTCCTCTCCGCGCGGGGCCAGTTCGGAAGGGGCATAGAAGACGACGCGGGGCAAACAGCGGGCCGTCAGCGCCGCCTCCAAAAGCCGCACGCCCTCGGCCAAAAAGCGCCCTTCCCGGGCCCGTCCTTTTTTCGTCTGCAGCGAGACGAGATACTTCATGTCGGCTTTAGAAAGCGCCACGCCACTTTGCCCTTGTTTTTTTGGCCATTCCTTGTCAATATAGCAAAAGGAATTGTTTTTCGACTACGGTGGCAAGTGAAAACTGTTTCGGTCATCCTGGCGCTGATACTGGCCGCCTTCGCAAGCGCGGGCGCGGGCGAACCGACGCCCGATTCGGCCGCAGCGACAACCGCCTATGACAGCGTAGTCGTGGAACGAAACATTCTGGAACCGCGCGATTTTCATTCCCCGGCCCCTTTCTTTCCCTGGAAAATCGGACTCGCGCTTTCCGGCGGCGGCGCGCGCGGGATCTCCCATATCGGTCTGCTCAAGGCGCTGGATGAAGCCGGGGTCGAGATTTCCTATATCGCCGGCACCTCGATGGGCAGCATCATCGGCGGTCTGTATGCCTCCGGATACCGGCCGGAGGAACTCGAGAAGCTGATCGCCCGCGTTGATTTTGACACCCTCCTTTCGGACACTCCCACACGGCAGTCGCTCTTGCTCACTCAACGAACGGAACGGGATCGATACTTGTTTTCGCTTCGCTTCGACGGTCTCAAACCATACTGGCCGAGAGGATTGTCGGTCGGCCAGCGCTTGACCAACCTCCTGACCGACTTGACCATCACCGCCAATTACCGCTGCGGCGGAGATTTCGACCGCCTCCCCATCCCGTTTCGGGCCGTGGCCACCGATATCGCCACCGGGGAAGTCGTTCCGTTGAGTCACGGCAGCCTGGCCGACGCCATCCGCGCCTCCATCGCCTTCCCGCTGGCCTTTACCGGCGTCGACATCGATGGCCGCCTGCTCATGGACGGCGGCATGAGGGATCCCCTGCCGGTGGATATCTGCCGTCAGATGGGAGCGGAACTCGTCATCGCCGTCAATGTCGTCTCCCCCCTGCTCCCGATCGAAGAACTCTCCGGGCCGATCGACATCGCCAACCAGGTCACCTCCATCATGACCCAGGATGCCCTGGTTCGACAATTGGCCCAGGCCGATATCGTCGTCACCCCGTCTCTGGAATCGCTGGCCTCGTTCAATTTCAAATCGCACGACTCGTTGATCGCCATTGGGTACAGGGCCGGACGGCAGGCAGCGGACGAACTATGGCGGCGGTTGGCCGAGTATCGCGTCGACGGCCGGGTGCCTCTGGCGGCAATCGAACTGGTCCACAACTCGCCGGAGCTGATGGAGGTCAAACATACTTTTCCGTTTCATGCCGGCGATACCCTCGAACCTCACGCGATACGTCCGGCGTTGCTCTATGCCGATTATAAAGTCATTTTTCACAGGTTGACGGCGAAACTGATATCCTCCGAAACCGGGGCCATCCTCCTGTTGGATGGCGAGCCGAACCGCCCCGGTGACAGCATCCGGTACCGGTTTGCCGGAAACACGATCGTCCCCGACTCCCTGCTGGTCCGGTTTCTTCCCGCGCCGAACGCCGCGCCGGTGTCGCTGGCCGAGATCAAGGCGGCGGCGGATTCGATCATCGGCGTGTACCATCAAAGCGGATATGATCTCGCCCATCTGCAATCGATCGAATACCGCCATGATTCCGGGCTCGTGATTATCAACATCGATGAAGGACGGCTGAAATACGTCGACATCACCGGCAACGAGCGCACCCGCGCCTGGTTGATCAAGGCCAACTACCCGCTCCGCCCCGGCGCGGCGTTCGACACCCACAAATCCGACCGCGGGCTGGCCAACATCTACGGCACCGGCTTCTTCGAGCGGGTCAGCCTGGACATTCAGCCGACCGACGCCGGCGCCCATCTGACCATCAATGTCAAAGAGCGGAAATTCACCCAGATGCGGCTGGGCGGCCACTGGGACGATGAGTACCATGCCGAGATGTTCGGCGAGTTACTCGATGACAACGTGCTGGGCTCCGGCATCGAAGTCCTGGGCCGGACGCATCTGTCGTCGCGGCAAAGCAAGTTTCTGATTTCCCTGAAAACCGACCGTCTGCCCAATACCCTGCTGACCGCCCGAACCGCCTTCTATTTCAACCGCCTGCGCCGACGGTTGTTTCAGGATGATGGCGCGCCCAACGGCTTCCGCGTCGAAAGCCGCCTGGGCTGGTCGATTTCCTTCGGCCAGCAGATCGCTCGGATGGGCACGATCTACGGTGAGTACCGCATCGAGGATATCACCACCGAACTGACCATCCCGATGACGGAAAAGTATTCCATCCTGTCCACATTTGCGATACGGTCTACCACCGAGACGCTCGACAAGTATCCCTTCCCCGAATCGGGCCACCGCCAGGACCTGGGCGTGGAGTTTTCGGGCCGATGGCTCGGCGGAAACATGACGGAATACACCAAGATCTCCGGCTCTCTCGAAGGATACTGGCCGATCAGCGACTGGCTCAACTTCCATCCCAAAGCATCCGCCGGCGTCTCGACCGCCAACCTGCCCGATATCGAGAAGTATTATATCGGGGGGTTGTACAGCTTCCGAGGATACCGCACCGACCAGGTGGCGGGTGACAAGTTCTTCGCCTCCAATATGCAGCTGCGCCTGAAAGTCCATAACCGCGTCT
Source organism: Candidatus Zixiibacteriota bacterium (assembly GCA_028700875.1). Taxonomy (GTDB): domain Bacteria; phylum Zixibacteria; class MSB-5A5; order GN15; family JAAZOE01; genus JAAZOE01. Next base: position 6,331 of record JAQVRW010000076.1, read on the forward strand.
ATGTGTCCGGCCTGTTCGACTGGGGCAAGGTGTTCGATGATTACGAAGAGATCAAGATGAGGGACTTCCGCACCGGATGGGGCGCGTTGCTGTCGGTCGACACGCCCTTGGGGCCGTTCGAATTCGGCTACGGCAAAGCCGCCGCCCGGCCCCATCGTTTCTACCTCAACCTCGGCCTGCGTTTCTAATCGTACGATGCCCCACAGATCCCGTAGGTCAGGCCGCTTGCGGTTTGCGGTCTGACATGAAACGCTCGAGGCAATTGTCAGAATCCGTAGATCAGGAGCCCGCCTGTGGCGGGTGCTCCTGACTATTCAGGGTGCCCCACAGCTTGCTGTTGGTTTTGATGCCCCGCTGCTACAACACCCTGTCATTCCCGCTTTGGTGCCCCACCCCTTGCCGCGGCGGGTGGCGCACCCCTTCAGGGGTGCATAACGCCCGGTTCCCCGCCCCTCTGCCACGGGATTCATCCGCCTGCATATCCACCAAACCGTAGGGGCGAGCGGGTGCTCGCCCGTCTTCTCCCATCGGCGCATCGACCGTCGCCCGCTCAAACCCCTCCTCGGCGGTCTCTACGCCACCGGGGTCCCGGTGCCCCGCCCCTCTGGGGCGGGATTCGATGGCATCCCTTCCCACCTGGTCGTGATTTTCCATCGATACCGCCGCTCGCTGTGGATCCCGCGGACACTCCATGCCATGCTCCGCCGGACACTTGAATACCCGAACAAATATCTCCTCCCGACCATCGGTCTCGGCCTGATTGCAGCTTTGGCGGTCTTGAAGCTGGCACAGCAGCTTATATGCCCGTGTGAGCTGCCGGTCGAGACGCATCTCATAGCGAAGGATATTCACCGCGGAGGTGTCGTGAGGAATGGATTGCCGGCCGATTTCAACGGCTCGAAAGTGTTCTTCTTCCTCGGGGGTCATTTCATATTCGTCGTCACCGTCGCCGTCCATGTGATGGACGACCGTAAGGTACCGGTTGCGAAGTTCGACGTCGCGGTCGATATGATCGAGCTGGCGAGTGACGACGGCGGTTTCGGCCCGGACGGCCCGGCGTGACCGCCAGAGACAGTTGGCGATCTTGTGGACGAGGTACAATTGCATGCCGGTTTGGGGTTGGAATTCATTGAGCAGGGAGTCCAGGAGACGGTCGTATTCCTCCTTGTTTTCCTTGAGGTTGGTAGATGTGATGATGATGTCTTGCGAGTAGAGGCCGTATTTGACGCCATTGCGCGAGGCCATCTGTTTGCCCTCGTATGACTTAGGGCCGGTTGACTTGCGGGCGTTTGCACGATTGGCCCGGAGTTGTTTCTTGGATACGGGCATAGGTATACCTTTCCCTTTGTGATAGGTGCATCTACTAAGGGGGGCGGTTTCGTATTCACCATCAAAGTGGTAGTAAAAATGTCGCGGATTGGAATGGATGGCAGTCAAATGGATAGGGCGAATCACATCTTGAAATCCCGCAGCAAAACGCGGGCTACCGGTATCGGTTCACGGTTGCGTTAGACTATCCTGGATCTGCAGCATCAGACCTAAAGGTCTACGACGGAGTTCTTTCAATCCCTTCCGCCCTTGCGTTTCGCCCTGTATGATATCGCGGACGCTCTTGGCGCCAAGCACTGCAGAAACGAGGAACGCCGGGATTGCGAGTGGCGGGTACAACGTACTAGCAATACCTATTGCTGCACCTCCGAGGGCACTCCCTATACTCTTCAAGCGGTTTTTTTGCATCACGGTAATATGTCGCCCAATCTCAGCGGCGGCTTCGTTCAATCGCGGACTGATTTCCGTTGCCGCCTCCGCGACGATTTTTTCGAGGTCGGCGGGGCCGGAGGAACGAATAGTGTCACGCGATAATCTAAACACATCACGCAGGTCGGAACATGAATGCTGCCGCCGCAACTGCATCACCGTTTTAAAGTCTATGCGAGAAAGCCATGGAAGTGCCTTGGCTTGTATCATCGCACTTATCACGTGTTCCTCCGGCACATCTCGCTCTTGGAGGCGGCACGTGAGGCGACTCTGTTGGCCAATCAGCCATTTGTATGCACCCCACAGCTCTGGCGGTAAGAGGGGTTCGGCCCAGTTCGCGGCGTATTCTCGGTCCAGTATAATGATGTCCCGCAGTTTGACAAATGGCATGGTGAGGAGCGAAAAGCTTGGATCACTGAGATTTTCCAGGTCGCCCGTGGTGAGCCGGTGCAAACGGGCAAAATGCGCGGACTGTGTCGCGATCTCTTGAGGTTTTCCTGTGCCAAAGATTTCTCTGGCAAGTTCTCGGTTTTTGAGTAATCCCTCGAAGCTTTTTGACCCCAGGTATGCCGCACGCTCTGCATCATCTGCGAACTCTTGCCCGATAAGTTCTTCGCACAATCGTGTGGCATAAGTCCAGCCCTCAACAGCACGTTCATCCCCGATACCGGGCTGCAGAAAACACTCGGCAGGATAAAGAAGGAAAGGTGCACCGGCTTCCGCATCGACGAAATACTGTCGCATGGGCCACAAGTGAGCAAAGCTTGCCAAGATGCCATGCGCGAATGACGTGATATCGAAATTCCGGTCATTGTTGGACATCCGAATAAGCGTGTCTCGGCTGGTGAGGAATGGATCCGAAAAAAGTGTGTGATCGAAGTAAAGTCCGCAGGGAGCGAGCGGCGTTGCTTCGGGCACAGTCGATGGGTTCCTAAGCGTGCCCAGCACAAACCCGTCGTTTAGTCCAATTGACGTTCTATACGCAGAAGCGTGGGTCTCCCAAAAGCCATGGATATCGTCAAGGAGATGCTCGACTTGATAGAGGACTGAGGACATTTTTCCGCTTCCAGTGACAACGACGATATCGCTGCCGGACAATTCCATCTGCAGTGCAGCAATCTGGCCTTCAAGAGAAGGATCAGCTTCAAGGCCGTGCTGAAGCTTTGGGAAATAGTGCTCCAGGACGCCGAAGTACTCCTTTAATATTTCCACTGAAGTCATACTCGATCTTGCCTAGCAATGATTTGATTGACCCGCATACGATGCGGATATTCTGTTTTCTATCCGCGTAACTCGCCTATTAAGTTTGTGCTCGCTTGTCATCTTGTCGAAGTATCAAATATATCCCCCTCCCCCCGCATTCGTCAAGCGACAAATTTGGATTTATGGGGCGTTGCGGCAACCGGCACTCCCGTTGGAACAACCTTCCCAAGTCTGAGGTTTGGGGTACCCAGTCTTCGACGAAGAGTGAAAAGCCACCAAGACATTGATGGATCAATTATTCGTTTACGGAGCTTGGTGCGCAATAAGCAGCATTATACATCAATACGAAATGAACACCTTTTCCCCGACGTTGGTCGGCAATGGATACCGCGCGTTGGGATTCTTAAAGAAGAACAGAGGTTGTTCTGGGATATACCCCTGTTTGCTGTTTACCGGATCTGAGAATCGTCTGAGCTCCGCCTGTCCCATTAGGAAAATACCATTAATGCCTTCCAAGCGGCCTCGTGATAGCCACGAGTTTATCTTTCTAGATAATTCAGCTTTAATCCAAGAACTGCGCCAATCAATTGGTTCTGGTATTTTTATCAAAACGAGACGCGGGAAATGCCAATCATGGCTCGATTCGAGCTTGCCATCGAGTCCCGTCAAAAGATCATCTACTAGCTTTTGGTCGGATAGAATCCTTTGAAAGGACGGTTTCCTGAATAGACACTCTACCACAATATTTAAATCCGATGATACGCGAATTTCAATATCCGGCCCTTTAACCTGACCACTTATGCCGACCCAATGTGCATCCAAGGCCTGCAATCTGAAGTGTTGCCCAGACCGTAGTTCGAATAACAGGCTTTCCACACGATTTGTATCGCGGAGTCTCAATAGGAATTCATCCCGTCTTTGATCGCAATTCCAATCGTTTTCAAAATTCATGATATCTTTTATCTGGAGGCTTAGTTCCAATAGGCTTTTGCTCGCCGAAATCTCCGATATATGACCCCCATGTCGAATCCATTTCTTGTATGTATTAATATATGGATACCAGTAATGTTTCGTGATGCTAGTTTTCCCAGAACCATAGATTCGTTTTATTCTATCGCCGCCATAAAGTCCGACAAAGTACTCGAACAGCTCTGGCAAATCCTTATCCAATACCTGACGTTCATTCTCCATATTTTCACCTAAGGAGACATTATACCCGGCAGATGTGGACATCTGCCGGGCATAGAGTTATGGTGCGTCCTTCGCGGCAGTTATGCGTTCAAATCAGCTTGTAGGTGAAACCCAACGCCAGCGTTTCTTTGAAGCGGCCGCGAAGATCGATCGGCTTGTCATACAGCCACTGCACGTACAGGTTGACCGTGAT
>JAQVRW010000449.1 GCA_028700875.1 Candidatus Zixiibacteriota bacterium
CACGACCGGGCGACGGAATACCAAAAATCACGCTGGATTCGACAGAAGGGTCAACGATCTTTAGTGAGAGGATGTTTTTGTTGCGTGGTGACAGCACGATAAAGTATGATTAGGTCAGCCATATGAAACGGACGTTGTATATACTGATGATTGCAGTCGTGGCGCTTTTCCTGTACGGTTCGGCCAGCGCCATCGATAAGACTAAAAAAGATAAAACCGTGATCAAAGTAAAACCGACGGTCGTCGATACCGGTCAGGCTGCCCGTCAACCTTCCAGCGACAAAAAACAACCTGACCCGAAACTGAGCCGGTCGAAATACGATGATTTTATCGATGTGAACAACAACGGGATCGATGATCGTGCTGAAAAGCAGGGCGCGACCAAGCCTAGGAAAGAACCGGCTTCTGATTCCACTTCTGCACCCCCCCCAAAGAAATAGTCGACCGCCGTATCTCCTCGGGGAACAGAACTCCCTATGATATGTTAAATATTCTGTTGACAAATGTCGCTTTTTTGCCGACTTTTTATCACTCGAAGGGATAGAGTGCCAGAATATTTGTCTATCTTGTTTAATGATTGAGAATTAAGATGGCTTACGAGAATCTGAACGAACGCGAAAAGAAGGTTTTGTCCTGCCTTATTTCGTATTATGTCGCGTCGGCCGACCCGGTCGGTTCTCGAGCTATCGCCAATAAATTCCGTTTGGGCATATCGCCGGCTACCATCCGCAATACCATGCAGGACCTTGAAGAGATGGGGCTGGTGCAACAGCCCCATACGTCTGCCGGACGGATTCCCACCGATGCCGGGTACCGGATCTTTGTGGATACCCTGTTGCGACAGGAACAATTGAGTGAGGCGGACAAGCACGCGATCGATTCCACCATATTGGCCATGGCCGGGGGGGTGGAGGCGATTTTGGATCAGACGTCCAGGGTCCTGGCCGACCTGTCCCGTCAACTCGGGGTGACCATTTCCCCCAAATTGGACGATTCCATTCTTTTCCATATCGAACTGATCCATATGGCCGAAGGGAAGGTCCTGGTGGTGCTGGCCTTCAAGTCGGGGTTGGCGCGCACGATTCTTTTGGAAGTGGACGCCTCCATCGGGTGGGTGGAGTTGTCGGAGATATCGCGGCTATTGAACGAAAAGCTGGCCGGGCTGTCGCTGGGCCAGATTCGCCGGAGCATCACCGAACGGTTGCACGATTCCGGCGGCGATCCGAAATTATTGCGTTTGTTTCTGGACAGCGAATCGGACGTCTGGATGGGAGCCGACGCCGATCAGCTTCATATCGAGGGAACCAGAAACATCATAGAACAACCGGAATTTGCGGATCGGCAGAAGTTGTGGGAATTGATGAAGATTTTGGAGAAAAGGACCGACCTGGCCGGCATCCTGCGCAACTATCAGGAAACCGGCAGCGGCATTATCATAACCATCGGGGCCGAAAACCAGGCCCGGGAGATTCAGTCCTGTTCGGTGGTATCGGCATCCTATAAGGCGGGCAATACGACCGGTACGATTGGGATTATCGGCCCCACCCGGATGCCATACGCTAAACTGATGTCTCTGGTCAAGTACGCCGCCCGGCAATTGAGCAAAGTGCTGTCCGGTGAATAAGGCGCGGGTCCACAGGGGTAAAGAGTATGTTCAAAGATAAAGCGGACGATGACGATACTCGGCGCACCGTCGACGGTGGCGCCGAGGAAAACGAGCAGGTCGGAGACGCGGAAACGCCGGTAGTCGCGGCCGCCGAAGAGAAACCGCCGAAGCCGGAGGAAACGGAATCGGATCGGTACCTGCGGCTGGCGGCCGATTTCGATAATTATCGGAAGCGGACGGCGCGGGAGTACAATGAGATCGTCCGGACGGCCAACGCTCGGTTGCTGCAGTCGCTGGTGGCGGTGGTCGACGATTTCGAGCGGGCCCTGTTCGATGAGGCCGCTCGGGAGGAAGTCGATGCCTATCGCCGAGGGATCGAACTCATCTACAATAAATTGCGGGACTTGTTGAAACGGGAGCGGGTCGCGGTCATGGATGTTCTGGGCAAGCCGTTCGATCCGGAGTATCACGAAGCGATGATGCAGCAACCGTCGGATGAATATCCCGACGGCATCATCTGCGGCATCGTGCAGAAGGGGTATCTGCTCGACGACAAAGTCTTGCGTCATGCCCGGGTCATTGTCTCCAGCGGGCCCGACGCGGTTGATGGTGAAAAGAACGAAACGATATAAACCACGAAGGAGCGATCGTCATGGGAAAAGTCATCGGAATTGACCTGGGCACGACCAACTCGTGCGTGGCGGTTTTGGAAGGCGGCGATCCGGTGGTTATCCCCAACGCCGAAGGAGGGCGCACGACGCCGTCGGTAGTGGCCTTCGCCAAGAGCGGCGAACGGCTGGTGGGAGCGCCGGCCAAACGGCAGGCAATTACCAATTCGGAAAACACCGTCTACTCGATCAAACGGTTCATGGGCCGCAAACATCATGAGGTTCAGGAAGAAGAAAAGATCGTCCCATACAAAGTGATCGCCGATGAAAACGGGGATGTGCGGGTGTCGGCTGGTGGGGCGCAGTATTCGCCGCCGGAGATTTCGGCCATGATTCTGCAAACGTTGAAGCAGACGGCCGAGGCGTACCTGGGTGGACC
>JAQVRW010000077.1 GCA_028700875.1 Candidatus Zixiibacteriota bacterium
CATGGAAATCGGCCAGGTCTATTTGTGGAACGGTCAAACCGATTCCGCCCGGTATTGTTTTCTTCGGGCCGCCAGGATGTCGGATGGGCGGCCGCCGATTCTAACGAGAGTCACCGAGGCATATCAGAAATTGGGTCATTACTCCCTGGAGAAGGAATTTATCGATTCCGCGCGGGTATGGTTTAAAAACCCGGTGCTTCTGGCCGGGCCGATGGGTGATGCTCTGGCGGGTCAGACCGATTACGCCGGGGCGACTCGTGAATACCTCGCGTATATGAACGAAGACTCCGTCGCCGCCGAATACGGCGCGGGCAAGATCATCGCCTTGATCCAATATCCGGAATCGGCGGAGAAGGTCATAGCCGTAATCGGCGAAGCGTTGAAACAGCAAGTGCGGGAACCCCGGTTGGCGAACGTCTATGCTCAGGCGTTGATCGAGCAGGACCGGTATGGCGAGGCGTTCGACTTTTTCCGGCAACGTGATAGCGCCCTGAGCAGGTCGGGCAGTGACCTGCTCTATTTCATGCAGGAATGCCGTCGGCGCGGGCGCAACGATTATATCGTAACCGCGGGGAGCTATTTCCTCGAAAAATATCCTTCGTCGGGGCTGGCTGTTCCGGCGCGGTTCTTCTTGATCGACGGCTTGATCGGTTTGGGACAATATGCGGAGGCGGAGAAACTCCTGGATTCGCTTCTGCCGTCCACCCGAACCTCCGACCGCGCGGAAGCTCTCATGAAGGCCGGAGTTCTTCATAAAAACTACCTCAACGGCCCGGACACCGCCGAGACGCTTTTGCGATCGGCCATACGCATGATCCCCGGTTCGCGATTCGAAATCGACGCCCGCTTGGAATTGGCCGACCTGTTCATTCGGCAACGGCGTCTGGATTCGGCCATCGCCGCATATGACACGCTGCTGGCGCGGGATCTGCCCGATGAAAAAGCCGAAAAGGCGGCATTCCTTCGCGCCGAGACGTTCCTGTTCAAGGGGGAATATGACCAGGCGACCGAGAGTTTCCGGGGACTGATCCGGCGCTATCCACGGGGGATGTATGTCAACGATGCCATTCAGGTCGGCATGATCCTCGATGAGGCCCTCGAAGAAGCGCCCAAGCAGATGGATTTGCTGTCGCAGGCGGAATATTTCCGTTATGTGGGCCGGGCCGATTCTCTGGAGTATTACCTGACCAAAATCTGCCGGATCGACATCCCCGGCCTGGCCCCGGTGGCCTATCTGCGCCTGGGAGATTTATGGAGCGGACAGAACCGATTCCCGGAGGCTATCGCCGCCGCCGACAGCCTGGTCGGCAAATACCCGGAATCGTACTTCGCCCCGTTCGGGTTGAAACTGAAAGCCGATATTTTGTGGTTGGACCCGCAGACGAAAGACCAGGCCGCGGGGATCTACCGCAGCCTGTTGGAACAATACGGAACCTATCCATTTGCCGCAGAAATCAGGGACCGGCTGCGCCGCCCTGATCTGCCTTCGCGCAGCTGAATCATTCCCCTCGAAAGGGGTCAATAGGGAGTTTTTTCCTTGGTGCGAGTTATATCGGTGACCTTGCGTTCCAGGTCGCCGATCCGCTTCTCGTATTTCTCGATCCGGCCCGCCTTGATCTTGGTGGTCGTGCGCACCAGTATCGCCAGCGAGATCAGCAGGAAAAGAACGGAATTGATTTTGCGGAAAATCTCACCGTAGTTGAACATCGCGTCCAAAAAGGCGGCCACGCCCAGCAGGAACAACACGGCACTCCAAAACAGCATATCTGCCTCCCCAGGCCGCAATCACGTCGTCGATCGCGGCCGAAAATGCCTGAAAAGTGTCAAAAAACAGGCCCATCTACGCCCTGTTTATGGAGAATTTTTCCCCGTTCCCCATATAAGAGATTATCGACGCAGGAGATGCTTTCTTTAGGAGGTTGTCATGAATCACCCTTTCCGGAGGTCCGAGGCAGGGTTGGATTGGCCGCCGGACATGAACGAATTGCCGGGACGATGTCGTTTGCATATCGACGCCCCCTCTTGCAACCCCAACCATGCCGCGAATTTCGGCCGAAAACGCTTGAATAATGTCGGGGAATAGGTATATTTGGGGCTTATCTATGGAGGACTATCAGGTTTTCTCCATAAAAGCTGGAATCGATATGGAAAATGCTATCTTCAGGAGGCAGCCGTGAACAACCCCTTCAAAGGATCCGCGAACGGGTTTGACCGAACCAACGCCCTGATCGCCGTTGTCACCGGATTCATCGCCTACATCATCTTCCGGATGACCGTTTCGCCGACCATCAGCTATTGGGATTGCGGGGAGTTTCTGGCCTGCGCCCATATCATGGGCAACCCCCATCCACCCGGCTCCCCCCTGTTTATCATCATTGGACGGTTTTTCGACATCCTGCATCTGGTCAAGGACGTCGCTTTCCGAATCAATCTGGTTTCGGTTTTCTCCTCCAGCTTCGCCACGTTGTTCGCCTACCTGATTATCGTCCGGCTGGTCACCAGTTGGTACGTCAACAGCGAACATTACGCCACGGGCCGGATCATCGCCTATGCCTCCGGCGTGGTCGGGGCCCTGTTCATGGCCTTCGGCCGCACCAATTGGGGCAATTCGGTTGAAGCGGAAGTGTACAGCCTGGCCATGATGATCATGCTGGCCATTTTCTGGCTGGCCATGGTCTGGCGCGACACCCATTACACGCCCAAAGGACAACGGATCGCCATATTGGTTGCGTTTTTGGCAACCCTGTCGGTCGGGTTGCATCTGACCGTGTTTCTGGTCGTTCCCATCGTTGCCATTATTTTCTGCCTGAAAGAGAATGCGACGAAAACCGACTGGTTCGTGCTCACCGGGTATGTCATTTTCGAAGTCCTGCTGGTTATGATCATGGCCGGTGATTTCGCCCGCTATAAAATATATCTGGCGTTGACCGGACTGTTGACGCTCGGCCTGCTGTATTTCCTCCGGCAAAAGATCTACTGGCCGGTGGCCTTTGCCTTCGCGGCTATGATTCCGATCATCAGCGATTTCTATTCCTTCATGTTCGCCATGATCGGACTTCTGATCGTCACCACGGTCGTCTGGCTGGTCAAACGGCAGATGCTCTGGCAGGTGGCCATGTTAATGGTAATCGCCGGGTCGATCGGTTGGTCGGTCAACGTTTTCGTGCCCATTCGTTCCACACAGCATCCGCTGATCGACGAAAACACGCCCTCCCGCAGTTTCAAGACGTTCGTGGATTTCCTCGACCGGAAACAGTACGGCACCATGTCGATGACCGAACGGATGTTCGTCCGGCGCGGCAGCTGGGCCAATCAGCTCGGCGACCACGCCCGGATGGGGTATTGGAACTTTTTCAAGGAGCAGTATTCCAAATCATCGGTGTTCCCGGTGCTGTTTCTGATCGGCCTTTTCGGGTTGGGGAAGCTGGCGTTCAAGCATCCCGCGTGGGGGGCCATGTTCATCGTCTTTGTCTTCATCGCCTCGGTGGGCCTGGTCGTCTATATGAATTTCGCCGATGGGACTCAATTCAATGAGGCGACCGGCGACGCCTATCAGGAGGTGCGCGATCGAGATTATTTCTTCACCCCGGCGTTCATGCTCTTCGGCATGGCGATCGGGTTGGGTATGGGCGCAATCATGGAGACCGTGCGGAAGGCCACCGAGAAACTGGCGCCGCAGAAGCAACGTCTGGCGATCTATGCTTCGCTGATTTTGGTGCTGACCCCGATCATCCCGGCGCAGGCCAACTATTTCGCCAACGACCGCTCCAAGAACTATCAGGCCTACGATTACGCCTTCAATATGCTCAGTTCCTGCCAGAAGGACGCCATCCTGTTCACCTCGGGGGACAACGACACCTTCCCTCTCTGGGCCATCCAGGGCGTGTATGGGTTCCGCACCGATGTCCGGGTGGTCAATTTCTCCCTGCTCAACACCGACTGGTACAACTGGCAGTTGAAACATTACCAAAATGTGCCGATTTCGCTGGCCGACGATCAGATTCTATGGAATCCCTATACTCTGCCTGATGGACAGGTGATTCCCAAACCGGACAAGCCGTTCTTCGACCGGGCCCGCAATCGGCAGATGTTTATGATCCCGATGCCGCTGGACGGCCAGACGGTCAAGGTCGCCTCCATGATGCTGGATGAGATTATCCTGACCAACCGGTGGAAGTACCCGATCTACTTCTCCTCCGCGGCGGGCGAGATGCGCAATTCGCCGTTGAAGCTTCTGGATCGGTGTTATCGGGAGGGATTGATCCTGCGGTTGTCCCCGGATGACGCCCGGATGGCGTTCGACGAGCTATCTACCGACAATCTGTTCTACAATGTGTATCAGTTCCGGAATCTCGACGATACCCTCGTGTCACAGGACGAAAACGCCACCGGGATCGCATTGGGATACCCCGAAAAAGTGCTCGATTATCATACCTACCTGATGCGCAAGGGCGAAACCGACCGCGCCACCTCGTTGCTGGAATATTTCTGCAAGAAGATTCCTTACTATTGGCGCCTCCGTCTGACTCAAATGGACATGTACCGTAAACAGGGCGACAGCCTCAAGGCCATCGCCGCCAAAGATAATCTGCTGGCCTATTTGCACGGATTCTTGAACAAAAACCCGGGCAATATCTTCTTCTATCAATTCCTCGGCCTGGTGTACTATACCACCGGAGATCGAGTGCTGGCGGAGCAATATCTCAACGAAGCCTGGGCCATGAATCACGACAAGGAGCCCACGTTCCGGGCACTCCTGGCGCTGTATGCCGAACAACGCCGGGCCAGCGACATGATTCGCGTGGCCAAGGAGTATAAAGATTATCAGGAGAACGACCAGATGGCCAATGAGGTTATCCGCTCGGCGGACATGCTGATGAAACAGCCGCCGCCCGACGAGCCGGGGGAATCGGCCGTACCGGCCACGCCCGAGCCGGCGGTTCGGGTGGTGCCGCAGGATCCGGGCGGAGGGCAATAAGACGTAAGATGATCCCGGCCGGAAACGGTCCGGAAAGAAATCCTGTCAGGGGGCGGCTTGCAGCCGCCCCTTTTCATTTGGGGGATAAGGGGCAAGAGCTGAAACTCAGAGGGATTCCGGCGTTATCCGTCGGCTGATTTCGATAATCAACGCCGCCACGGCGGTATTCGGTTCCACATTCAAGTCGATATCTTCCATGACCGACCCGATCAGCGCGGGGATTTTCATCAAGGCTTTCTGATTCACCGGTCGGGCCGCCAAACGTTCCAATTCGCCGACAAAATCGATATTGGCCAGATAGGACTCCCGGGCACCGCTCTGCAGAAGCATGATATCCCGGAAAAGCGTCTGCCAGGCCGCCAGGATTCGATTCAAACGGAAGCGATCGCCGGTCGGCAGAAGCTCCATCGCTTCCGCGGCCGCCTCGGTCGTTTCCGCGAGGAATATCCCTTTGAACAGGAGCTTGGCCACTTCGCGATCCTGAGCGTTGTCTTCCTCCGTCAGGTACAGGGCTGTCCCGAGGGAGCCGTGGCATAGACGGGCCAAAAGCGAGGCCTGTTTTTCATCCTGGCCGGCTTTCTCCACGAGATAATCTTTGATGGCCGAGCCGGCCAACCGGGCGAAACGGACCCGTCGGCAACGGGAAACGATGGTCGCCGGTATTCGCTCCGGTCGCGAGGTCGTGATGATGATGAGCGTTCGGGACGGCGGTTCCTCCACCAGCTTCAAGAGCGCATCGGCCGACCCGGACAACATCCGGTCCATCTGTTCGATGATCACCACCCGGAGTCCATCGACCGGCGGTTTCTGTCCCAGGCTCAACCTGATCTGGCGAACCGTGGCCACCGGGATCGTCATCTGACGGCGGCCGGTAATCAGGGCGTATGGTTCGGCGATTTTTCGGTTGAGGATTTCCCAGTAGTTTTCGATTTCTTCGGTATCGCTCCGCGACGGCGGCGTGGGTATGGCGGTAAACAGGTTCGGATATTGCAGCTTGCGAATCTGACGGCAGGGCGGACAGGTTCCGCAACTGTCGCCATCGATGCGATTGCGGCAATTGAGATAGGCGGCCAAAGCCAGAGCCGCTCCCCATTTGCCCACTCCTTCCGGACCGTAGAAAAGGAAACTGTTCGGCACGCAATCGCGATCGACCGTCCTGATCAGGATTCGTTTGACCGTCTCTTGTCCCGCCAACGAGTTAAAGTCCATCGATATCCAGCCATTCCACCGGGTCGAGATGTTCCCGCCCCTGACGCAATTCAAACCGGACCGTCCCGGTTCCACAGACACCCAGGCGCTGGCCGCTTTGCACCAGATCATCCGTTTCCACCGTCACCTGCGACAACCCGGCATACGTGGTATAATACCCGTCGTCATGTTGGACGATGACGAAATTCTCGTACCCGCGCAGATTGCCCACATAGGCCACCTTTCCCGGCGCGCAGGCGGTGACCGCCCGCGTTCCCGATGCGGGACGAATGTCTATCCCCGGAGAAAATGATTTCAGCTTGGTCTTCTCGTTGGTTTTCCAACCGAATGAAGAGATGATCCGGCCCTCGATGGGCGGGGTCATATGCCCCCGCCATTGCGTGAAGGCTCCCCCTTCGAACCGAGCCGGTTTCTTTTCCCCGGTTTTCGCCTTCTGCGCCTTTTCCAGACGCGCGATAATGTCTTCCATCTGACGCGCCGCCTCGGACAATGAGGCCAGCCGATCCTGAAGAAGACCGGTCTGACGGCGCACGTTGCCCAGACTGGTTTCCTCTTTTTCCTTCAAGGCCAGATCAAGTTTGATCTTGGACTTCTTCTCTTTGCGCAGATGACTGAGACCGGCGTCGGCCTTCTTCAAGCTGTCGACTTCCCGGGATAGCAGCCGCAGGGATGTTTGGGTCTGGCCGATTTCCCGCGTCGACCCGCCGGTCAGGGCGGCCAGATAGTGAACCAGCCGCACCTGGGAAACGAACCGGTCGTAATCCCACCATTCAGGGTCGGCGGCTGGCCGGCGATTACGGTAATAATCGACCAGGACTTTTTTGTACCCTTCTTTTTTGCGCCGAAGACGATCTTCGGTCGAAGCAAGAGACGTCGAGTTCGAGGAGATTTCATCCCGGACGGCCTGCAATTGTTTTTCCAGCTTGTCGACGACCTGGCGGTTGCGACTGACGCGATCGCCATAGCGATCGACCGTTTTCCGCAGGCGTTTTTCCACGTTTTTTAGGCTGTCGACTTTATGTTTCGTCTCCTTCAGCTGGGATTTGATATCCTCCAGCTCTCGGCGGTTATCCTGAAGATGGCTGGCATCGTCTCCGGCAAACGCCGGCGCGGCCAACAGGACCCACATGATCCCGCACATGAGACCGGTTCGTTTCATGCCACCACGTACTTTCGGATTCCCAGATAGGCACCGATCATAGCCACCAATCCAGCCGCCAGCACATAGATCGAGATTTCTCCCGGCGACGGTAATTCGAGCGTGAACGCGGCGATGGTGATATTCCCGGCGAAATAGAATATCGCTCCCCAACTGAGCAACGCCGCCAGCAGTCCCGATAAAAACCCTTCCGCCATAAACGGAATGATAAGATACGAGGGCCCGGCCCCAAGGAGTTTCAGTTGGAAGAAATCCGGGGCCTTTCCTTTGGCGGAAAGGCGGTTGGTGCTGGCCAGGGTCAGAAGCACTACGAAGATAATCAAGCCCCCCAGAAGATACATCGCCTGATGAAGATTGCGGCCGAGCCGTTCCATTTTTTCGATCCACGGCCGGCCGAACTCGACGGCATCGACTCCGGCCAAAGCCTTGATACGTGCGGCGCAATCATCCAGAGCCGCCAGCGTCATCGGACGGTCGAAGCGAAGAACGAATGACCGGGGCAACGGATTCTCTTCCAGGACATCCATGACCCCTTCCCCGAGATCGCTTTCCAATATCCCGGCGGCCTCGGCTTTCGAGACAAAAGCGACCGAAGCGGCGTTCGGAAGGGTCTTCAACGCCATTTCCAGCGCGGCCAGATTCCCCTCGGGAACGGCATCGTCCAAGTATGTTTCCATGGCGACCGTACTTATCACCTGCCGATACCGCGCCTCAAGTGAAAGTGAGGCGATCCAGAACAGGTCCACCAAAAGGAAAAGGATCGCCAGAACGAGCACGGAACCCAAAAAGAGCCACTTCTCCCGACCGATATGACGGATGATCTGGCGAATCATTCGACCACCCCCCCGTTGACCAGCCGCAACCGTCGATTCGGTCCGACCGCCGGTCCCGTCCCGGAGGTCAAATACAGGATGGTGACTCCGGCCAGATGCAAGGCCGCCAGCCGTTCATTGATGAACCGTTCGGCGCTGTCATCAAGACCGTCGGCCGGGGCATCGGCAACGATGAGCCGCCGTCGCCCGGCCTCGGCCCGGGCAATTTCGGCCGCCCGCCGTTCCACTTCGGAAATCGCGTTCGGGTATTTCCGGGCGGCATGGTTGAGACGATACTTCCCGCATAATTCCATGGACGACTTTCGCGCCGACCGGGGAGCCATGCCGGCCAGTTCACCGGTCAGGGCGATGTTTTCCATCACGGTCCGTTCCCCAAGCAGCGAATAGATTCCGCCGACCCCGCCGATTTCGAGACGGACGGCGCGCATCTTGGCGGCCGTTTTGGCCGCCGCCCGCAGAGAAACATCGCCTACGAATATTTCTCCCTGCTGAGACGGGACAACCCCGGCGATCAATTGCGCCAGGGTGGTCTTGCCCGACCGGGCCGGTCCCGAGATGACCATGAAGCCACCTCGCTGAAGGTGAAAGGTCAGTCCCGAAAACAGGGTCAGATTTCCACGGGTATGCGTGACTGTCTCAAAGCGGATCATGATTTCCTTTCGGCTTCGATGCCCGGAAAACGATACCAGTCGGGCATATCGCCCCTTCCCTGGGATATTCCCCAAAAAGCCCGGCGTCCCGCCCGCCATCCGGTGTATAAATATCAACGTACCGTTGAACCGCCGCCGGACGACGTCAACACCCCGGCTATTTGTCCATTGACACCTGCGCCTACGGGGTGTAGATTCCATCCGAATGGTAACTACGGTACAAGCGATTTTCAACATGAAAATGGAGAGGTCATGAAATACCTTCCGGCGCTGTTCCTCCTGGCTCTGGCGACAATAGCCCAAGGCACCGAATATACCCCCCTGAACGTTCCGACCAAAGCGGATATGACCAGGATACTATTCCCGGACAAGCTCAACGGGTGGGCGGTTACCGCCACCGGCCAGGTCCTTTCCACCTTTGACGCCGGCAAAACATGGCGGGTCAAACAGGTTACCAATCGCCCCATCGCCGATATTCAATTCCGGGGCAAACTGGGATTCATAACCGGCGAACGCGGGTTGCTGATGAAAACGACCGATGGCGGGGCCTCCTGGCAGGATGTCTCCCTGAATATAAAATTCAATTTCAACGGCGTCGGCATCATCAACGATACGTCGGCCATCATCTGCGGCACCGATCAAAACAGCATGGCCAAAACCGTGGGCGTGACGTTCCAGACCTGGGATCGCGGCAAAACGTGGCAAAAGAAACCGTTTCTGGCAAATGGATTTTTCGATGTCGTGGTCTGGCCTCCCAGTAAGATATATTTCCTGGCCATCAAGAAGTCCCTCCACTCGATCGATGGCGGCGGCTACTTCTGGACCGGCAAATATGAAGGGAAGCGTGTCGGTTTTGCCTTCGACTTTCAGGACGATTGGGGGTACATGGTCGGCGGCGGCGGACTATTCATGAAGTCCACCGATCACGGGCGCAATTGGAAGGAAGTCCCGATGCAGATTACCAAGACCCTCCGTGCCGTGACGATGATCGATCATCTCTCTGGCGTGGCCGCCGGCCAGGACGGCATCGTGATCAACTTTTTCCAGTCGGGGGATCAATTCACCGTGGAAAACATCGGCCTGCCGGTCTCGATATCCTCGATAGCCGTCACCGAGGACAAGGTCTTCCTGGCCGGACAAAACGGCACGATCGTGTATAGAGCGCGCTAGACGAGGTAATTCCACGGCGACCGGGAATCGCCGCCGCGCGAAATGTGAAACATTGTCCCCTGTCTTCTCGTCAAATACAGAAAGCCAGCCTCACGCTTTCGACAACTAGACGGGGCTTCGATAAACCCTCACCACCGCTGTACCGCTATCATCGCGCAAGAACAAGGGGACCGGCATATGCCGTCCGTCCGAATAGTATCGATACCGGCATTTGCTGTTGTGTAGCTTTACGTGGACGACGCTTTTGCTTTGATTTCATATAGATTCGGGGGCGATTCAGCCCGTGCCGCCCGTGAAGGGCGGTAAAAAGACCCCACCACCGGCCGGAGGATATTCATCCTGCCCCGTGCATGTTGCATGCACGGGGAGCCGGCCAGGTTTATTATTTCATGACATAATGGTACTGTCCTAATTTCCATAAGCTGTTGTCCTCCATATAGTTTCCTTGTTTTTGGCGCAAAACGCTCGTTTCGTTACATCAAATAGTCACACGCTGTATCACCGTATCAAAATAAAATGGCGGTTGGCTAAAAAACCACTTGACCGGAAAATTTTATCTCCGTATCCTGTATCTGTAACAGATGAGATTTTTAGGTCACGAGGTCGTTTATGGACAAAAAAGAGATTGAAACAATGCTCAAGCTTGCTGAGGAAAAGCGGCAAGAGATT
>JAQVRW010000450.1 GCA_028700875.1 Candidatus Zixiibacteriota bacterium
GGGTACGCAGTCTACCCGGTCCACCCGACCCGTAAAACATTCGAAGGTGACGCCTGCCATGCCACGCTGAAGACGTTGCCGCCGGAGGTCAAGACGGCCGTTATCGCCGTCTCGCCGGAAACGGCCGAGGCGATGGTTGATGATGCGGCGGCGGCCGGGATGACCCACCTATGGTTTCAACAGGGAAAGAACCAATCCAAGGCCATAGCCAAGGCGGAAGGTCTGGGGTTACAGACGGTCAGCCGCAAATGCATCCTGATGTACGCCCAGCCGGTGACCAGCATCCATAAATTTCATCGCTTTTTCGTCAAGCTTTTCGGACGGTATTAGGGGGATATCAATCTCGGATCCTGCTGGGAAGGAGGATCGCAATGATGAAAAGACAGTGGTTAAGACACGCGTCGCTGACCGGCCTTATAGGTTTAATATTGTTGTCGGTTGGCGTATCCGCCGACGAGACCGCCGCAATAATCAGGACCGGGACGTTCCACGGGAACGAGGTCACCATTGACTGCGAACCCGGCTGGTTCGGATTGTTTCGTGTCGATTCCACATTCGAACTGGTCCCGGTGAACGTTGCCGTTACACGAACGTACGATCCCATTATCGGAGACAGCACCGGAAAGCGAGTCGCTATCGACCGCCCGGGTGAACCATTGGTTCTAATAACGGGCGTTGAGCGATTAGAGACCGGCCCGGTGACTACGTTGTACTATGGTGATCAATTCGTCAATCTCGGACAGGAATTCTCCATACTTCCGGAAGGCCGCTATTGCTACTCCTTATCGGCGGTTGGTGAAGCTCGATTGCGCGATGGATTGGGCGAGATGCTTCTCCATAGGTATGCCCTCATCTTTCGGCACGTTGACACCACGCAAATCCTGATCGAGTATCCGATTTTGGCTCTCGACGGACTGCCCACGTTGCTGTGGGCGGGAGATCTGGATAGGGATGGACGACTGGACCTGATCATGAATTTGACCAACCATTACAACGTCGATCTCTACGCGCTGTTTCTGTCTTCGAAAGCCGACCCGGGAAATTTGGTGAAGAAGGTTGCGGAGTTTCGCATCGTCGGATGTTGAGATGAACAGGAAGCGAAGGATTAAACAAAAAGGACGTCCGAAACGGACGCCCTTCAGATTCGTGCGCGCATGTCGCGCTATGGCAGATGCCTAGCTGCGCTTGCGCAGTCTGGCGCCAAGGCCCAGCAGGCCGATACCGAACAGAGCTATCGTAGCCGGCTCAGGTACCACCGCCCCAGCCCCAAAGTCCAGGTTATCCATGGCCGCACCGGCCGGGTCGTTGAAAGAGTTGAAATAGACGGCTCCGATCGGGCCATACCCGTGGAACGAGAAGTGCTCATAATTATAGCCAATTTCCTCATAGGTAAATTGGTTGGTGAATTGACCGAGGAAATTCATGCTGGGATCATACAGTTTGATGATCCCGGTGTACCGGGTGTTCCAATAACCGGCATCGAATTCGACCCAGGACACGGGATTGCTGAAGTACGCGGCGAGAAATTCCCCGGCGTACGGCGGATTCGGCGAAAGCACCTGAAGACCGCCGTCCATGGTGATAATCGGAGCAGAGCCGGCCATCCCGGCGAATATAACCCCTTGGGCGGCGTACTGGTTCGTAATTACGGTTCCCAAGGCGAATTCATCGAACGTGATCAAAGCATTGGCTGAACCCGCCATTACCAAGACCGCGACCGCCAGGATCATGATTCTTGCGAGCTTCATCGTGTTGTCCTCCTGCTGCGTACTAATATATTCCAAACTTTTGTTTTCAAAAGAACATCATATATATGAGCAAACGACATGCCCGAACCCATAACGCGTTGTCATCCAATCGAATGCGTCCCGCATGCGACCTTCCTGCCCATCACACCCGAGAGGGACTTGTCAGGCAGGCGTACATATATCCGCGTGACCGGGAGGACAATGTCGATAATCGCTTGATATGCTGTGCGTTACGCGGAATAGGCGAAATGTCCAAAATCTCGGACGGGAGTCCTGCATGGGCCGGTTTTCCATCATATGGATGGGGTCGGAATCATCGCCGGAAAAGGCACTTCGCACCTCCAAGGTCGCAATACTACTGGTTCCCAATGACTGGAATACGGGCAAAACAAAAAGGGCGCCCGAAAACAGACGCCCTTCAGATTCGTGCGCGGATATCGCGCTATGGCAAGTACTAGCTGCGCTTGCGCAGTCTGGCGCCGAGGCCCAGCAGACCGAGACCAACCAGAGCTATCGTGGCCGGCTCAGGTATCGGGGCCGAAAAGTCGAGGTTATCCATGGCCGCACCGGCGAGGTCATTTGAGGAGTGGAAATAGACGGCTCCGATCGGGCCATACCCATGGAACGAAAAGTGCTCATAATTGTAGCCGAGTTCCAGGTAGGTAAATTGGTTGGTGAAAGAGGCAAGATAGTTGATGTTTTCATCATAAAGCTCGATGATCCCGGTGTACCTGTCGTTCCAATAACCGGCATCGAATTCAACCCAATCCACGGCATTGGTGAAGAAAGCGGCGAAATCCCCGGCATAGGGCGGATTTGGTGAGAGCACCTGAAGACTGCCATCCATGGTGATAATCGGGGCAGAGCCGTTCACCCCTTGAAACAACACACCCTGGGCGGCGT
>JAQVRW010000451.1 GCA_028700875.1 Candidatus Zixiibacteriota bacterium
AACAGTGATGACGTTAATTAGATGTCATAACCTCTGCATGGCGGGACGCCGTACATCGGATACGCCACGCTCTTGCAGAAGAAGAGGCAGCGATTGGTCGCTACGACTTGAGGGTCGATCAGATATACCATTGGCTCACCTCCCTTCCTTCATCATTTGGGGCATCGTCATGGCCGCCGCTTTCGCGGCGGCGCAGAGTGAGGGGCCCCAGGCAGAAACAACGCATCGCAAATCCCGGCAACTGCGGGAACCGCCTTCCCGGCGGTCTTCCGCGGCTGCGGAATTGCGTCCTTTTTCCAGATCGATCGGGAAGGATACTTCATCGAATGCCTGCCGCAATCCATGGCCTGACGCTGTCGCCGGCTTTTATCCATCCGGCCCGGCGGAATGATTCATGTGACGGCCGCCGGTTTATGTCCAAGTCACGTCTGTGTTGATACTCGCTGGTTGGTTCAACGTCTCAGGCGCCCAACGATGATATGCCGCGAAACGGCGGCGATCCAAAAGAAATAGTATGCCCGCTATTCGAACCAGCGCATCCTTGACGCATTCAGGCGGCGTGCCCCGAACATTCATGGGCACAACCTATTCACCGCCTTATAGCGGGCGCCGTCCCCGTTTGACTGTATCAAACGGGGACGATAGTGCTTTACGAACCGGGCACAGTCGGCGACGGTGCCCGAAGACGTCATTCTCATCAGCCGTCGTTTTTCAACAGCCCGTATAGCATAATGAGAAATTATATAAGCCGCCCGCAATTCCCCGATTATCACGCGGGGACGTAGAAAATCTTGCACACGCCATAGAGCGGGTGGACGAATTTGATGGTGCAAGCACCCAGCTTCGGATCGGAAGGATCAATCAAATACAGCATCGAAACACCTCCTTTCACTTCTTCCTCCGGGGCGCCGATACCTCGACCTTGACTTCATATCTGAAAGCCGGTATCAACAAATGGCGCCGATAACATGGCGCAGTTTGTCGGATGGAGCCCCGGGCGACGGCGGACGCCGACCCGGAACGTGTTCTCTGTAAACGATTTCATTCCCGGTCGATATCCGCGGTGGGCAATCATTTTTTATATACACGCTGTTGGCGGAACCATCGACGGCCCGATGCCGCACTCAGGGTCACGCCGGGCGATCAACATGTCCGGGTAAACTGTAGTTTCGGTAAAAACCCTCTCAACCCCACTTTGGGTTAACCTACTCAAATCGTATATGCGGATTGCGGATTTCTGTCAAACGATACTTTTCGGTATTTCGGGCCTCAGGCCTGCGGATGGGGTGGGACCTTTAGGGGGATTTGCCCCCGGAGGTCGTCGCCCGCCCTTCGACCTGGCGGCAACGGGCCGTCACAACCGGGAACATATAATAGTATTTGGATTATTTAATCGCCGACCCGGACGGGGATATCTCCGGTTGCACCCGGGGATATCCCCGGGTGCGATCGGAATGATTCTCGATGGAAGACGAATGCGGATGGCAAATCAGCGGGTGAGCTGCGTCTCGACTTCCTTGACCTTCTGTTCGGCTTCGTACCAGTCGTTGCGGTCGTAACCCTGGGCATAACCGCGCCGTTCATACAGCGAGTAGGCGACTTTTTCCACCAACACCTGGCTGGATTCCCGTTGACCGGTCAATTCCAGAACGACCTCCCGGTCATCGGTCGCGGACCGGATTCGCAGATGGCGATCCGAGCCGTCGGTATCCTGTTCCAGCGTCACCCGCGCGGGTTCGGCGATGGTGATGACCGGTTCGACAATCTTGTCGGCATCGGCCTGCCCGGCCAGAAATTGTATCCCGTTGACCTTACGGCCCTGGCGGGTGAGAGCGATACCCATGAAGGGGGCCGGACAAATAGTCGTTTGGCTGCCGTCGGGGTTTACGACCGAAAGCCTGGCGGGACGGTACAGGTTGGTGGCGTTAAATTTTCTGTAGAATTTAGGCCACTCGTTTTTCTTGATTTCCGTGATCATGATTACCTCTTGTGATCCAAATTGTCTTGGACTTCCTTATCCTTGATATCGGCTAAAGGCGTCTTTTCTCAATCTATGCAAATGGCTTAGCCTGTCATAATACGGCTCAACAACTCTCGACGGAAGGATAATCTTGGATTAATATCTCGGCCGAAGAGAATGCTTGCCGCCGACCGTAATTGCCTGTCGGGTAAATAGTTGCTGTTCGTTCTTGACGGCCGGAGGTTGGGTCACCCTTATTTTATGAGGTGCCCGGATTTGTCCGGCCGGGGTTCGGAATTCTTTGCCGGGCTAAATGGTTCACCGCTCTGTCAGGGTCGTCGCGTTGATAGGGAAGCCCGGATAATCGTGAAAAAGGCTGACAAACGGTCAAGATTCGTCTTCTCCGGGGATCGCCCATGACCATGTCTCGCCTGAGGTCGCCGGATAGCATCTTCTTTGGGCTGGTGTTAATCGCCTATATTGCCGGCCAGGTATTCATTGGGAGTTACCTGCCGGGCGACGGGACATTTCATTACGACGCCCCGGCCTTTCTGCTGTATTTCCTGACCGCCGTGGCCGCGATGGAAATCTTCCGTCGGCCGGGGAGAGGGCGAATCCTGATGACCTCTCTGGCCGCGGTGTTTTTTGTCGGGATCGTGATCGATGCCGTCGACAGGTACG
>JAQVRW010000078.1 GCA_028700875.1 Candidatus Zixiibacteriota bacterium
TATCAACCGGACGATCGAGAAGGCGGAGAAACTGGCCGCGCAGTACGGCGGCAAGGCGATGTCGCTCGATACATTTCTTGCCGAGTCACCGCAAGTACGGATCATCTCCAGCGCGACCTCCAGCCCGGAGCCGATCTTTACGACCGAAACGGCCCGCAAACTGATCGAGAGAAACGACCGTATTTTGTTTATTGACCTGGCGATTCCGCGCGATGTGGCGCTGGAAAAGGATCCCGAAGCGGGAGTCGATATATATAACATTTCCGACCTGAAGCAAATTTCCGAGCAAAATCGCCGGCAGCGGTTCCGCGACGTCGACAAGGCGCATGAGATTGTCACCGACGAGGTGGTCAGTTATCATAAAGCGAAGATCGAAGAGGAACTGCGGCCGGCCTTTTCGCTATCATACGAGGAATCGAAGGAATTCGCCGACAAGGGACTGGCGCGGCTGTTCGAGACCCGGTTGGAACATCTGAGTTCAGAGGACAGGGCGATAATCAATTATTGGGTGGACAAACTGGTCAGCTATGCCAGTTTTCTTCCGGCTCGCGCCATGGCGGAACGGATCGCCTCACAGGTGGGCGCCGATGCCCGCGCCGAGGAAACGCCGCCCGAATTTGTCCAGCATCGTCATTGGAAAGCCCTCCGCAAAGGAGCCTGAGTGAAAAGCATCATCATCGGCACCAGAGGGTCGGATCTGGCCCTCCGGCAGGCCAATTTCATAAAAGACCGTCTGGCGCCGATCACGTCCTATCCCATCCATCTTGCGATCATTAAGACCCAGGGAGACAAGATCGATACCCTGTCGTTCGCCGAAATGGAGGGGAAAGGGTTTTTCACCAAGGAGATCGAGGACGCCCTGCTCGACAATCGGATCGACCTGGCGGTGCACTCGCTCAAGGACCTGATGACAACCATACCGAAGGGTCTGGCGCTTCCGGCGGTGGGGTTCCGCGCCGACAACCGGGAATTGTTGCTTGTACGGCCGGATTCGTACGATGGCGCCCGGCCTCTCAAGATTAAAACCGGCGGGGTCATTGGCAGTTCTTCGGTCCGGCGGCAATGCCAGATCGCGCGGTTGTCGCCCGACCTGAAACTCGAAGACCTTCGCGGCAACGTGCCGACCAGGGTGAAGAAACTTCGCGACGGCCGCTATGACGCTATCATCATCGCGCTGGCCGGGGCGCGGCGGCTGGAATTGAACCTGTCCGACCTGCACTCGATCATCCTCGAAGAAGATGAATTCCTGCCCGCGCCGGGGCAGGGGATTTTAGGGATTCAGACCCGGGCCGGTGACGACGCCATCAACGACATAGTCGCCCGGCTCGATGACCCCGCGGCCCGGGTCCAGATGGAGCTGGAACGGGGTTTGATGGCTCGCTTCGAGGGGGGATGTCAGTTACCCCTGGGGGCATATTCGGAAGTCATCGGAAAAAATTTGAACCTTACCGCCGTTTTGGGCGTTCGTAAAGATAACCGATGGGTTGGTCTGAAACGGGCCTCATCGGCCGGGACCGACCCGACGGCGGTGGTTGATGATGTTTATAGAAAACTCAGCTCTGATATATAGAGCCCAATCACGTTCGACCAGATAGGGCGCCCCGATGGGCGCCGAAGAAGGGAATTCGACATGGGTGATCTCATTTATCGGCCGCGTCGTCTGCGGCGCAATCAGGTGATTCGCGACATGGTCGCCGAGACCAGGATCAAGCGCGACGGCCTCATTCAAGGGTATTTCGTCGTGGAAGGGAAGGGAGTCCGGGAGGAGATCGAATCGATGCCGGGGATATACCGGGAATCGCCGGACATGCTGGCCAAGACGATCGACGAGGATTTCCGTCTCGGTATCCGCCGCATCATGCTTTTCGGCATCCCGGACCATAAGGATGCCGTAGCGTCATCGGCCCTCGGTTCCGACTCGGTCGCGACCAAAACGGTCAAGATGCTCAAAGACAAGTACGGCGATGACCTTTTCATTGTCTCCGACGTCTGCCTGTGCGCCTACACCGACAGCGGCCATTGCGGTTTGATGTATAACGACGCGGTCGACAACGACAAGACGTTGCCGGTTCTGGCCGACATGGCGCTGGCGTTGGCGAAAGCCGGATGCGACTGCGTCGGGCCGTCGGACATGATGGACGGCCGGGTGGGGCGAATCCGCGAGCTGTTGGAGGCGAACGATTACGCCAACACCCTGATCATGGCCTACACCGCCAAATACGCCTCGACCTATTATGGGCCGTTCCGCGACGCCTGTCATTCCGCTCCCGGCAAGGGAGACCGTAAAGGGTACCAGATGGACTGGCGCAACCGGAACGAGGCTTCGCGGGAATTGATGTTGGACGAAGACGAGGGGGCCGATATCGTCATGGTCAAGCCGGCGCTGGCCTATCTCGACATCATCTCCGATTTTAAAGCCCAGACCGATCTGCCGGTGGCGGCGTATAATGTGTCAGGCGAATATACCATGGTCAAGCTGATGGCGCGGGAGAAGGTCGTGGACGAAAAGACGATGGTGCTCGAAAACCTGACGGCGATCACCCGCGCGGGAGCCGATATCATCATCACCTACCATCTGCGGGACATCCTGAAGGGGGGATGGCTTGGTTGAGCGGCCGAAATCGGACAAGCTGTATGAACGCGCTCTTAGAGTAATTCCCGGCGGGGTGAATTCTCCCGTCCGGGCCTTTGCCGCCGTCGGTGGCAAGCCGGTTTTTATCGATCGTGGTGAAAAAGCCGAACTGATCGACGCCGACGGCAACCGATATATCGACTTCTGTGGCAGTTGGGGGCCGTTGATCCTGGGACATGCCCATCCGGAGGTCTTGCAGGCAATCGGCGAAACCGCCGCAATGGGGACGAGTTTCGGGGCTTCGAGTCATCTGGAAGTCGAGCTGGCCGAATACGTGATCGGCAAGGTCAAGCCACTGGAAAAGATTCGGTTCGTCTCCTCCGGGACCGAGGCGGTCATGTCGGCGATTCGTCTGGCGCGCGGTTTCACCGGCCGGGACAAGATCATCAAGTTCAACGGCTGCTATCACGGCCATACCGATTATCTGCTGGTGAAAGCCGGGTCGGGCTTGGCGACCTTCGGGGAGCCGTCATCCAGGGGCGTCCCGGCCGATTTCGCGGCCCATACGCTGGTGGCCGATCTGGATGACATGGACAGCGTCACCGGGCACTTCAATAGATACGGCGATCAGATCGCGGCGATGATAATCGAACCGATTCCGGCCAACAATGGGTTGCTTCTGCAACGACCCGAATTTCTGAAATTTCTGCGGGAAATTACCGCCAGGCATGGCGCGTTGTTGATATTCGATGAAGTCATCTCCGGGTTCCGGGTCGGCTGGGGGGGAGCCGCCGAAATGTACGGCATCATCCCCGACCTGATGACTTTCGGCAAGGTCATCGGCGGCGGGCTTCCCGTCGGCGCTTTAGGCGGCCGGGCGGAGATCATGGACAAGCTATCGCCCTTGGGCGGGGTCTATCAGGCCGGGACGCTGTCCGGCAACCCGGTCGCAATGGCCGCCGGTTTGAAAACGCTGCAAATACTGGAACGCGACAACGGTTACGTCAAACTCGAAATCTTGGGCGGCTATTTCGAGCAGGCGCTTAAACAAGCGCTGAAGAAGACGGTCGCGCAGGTCATCCGGGTCGGATCCATAATCTGGACCGTGTATCAAAAAGATGCGCCGCGTCGGACCGACAGGATCGATACCGCCGCCATCGACAAGTTCAACCGCGATCATCGGGCGATTCTGGACAAGGGCGTCTACCTGCCGCCGTCGGGTTATGAGGTGATGTTCGTTTCGCTGGCGCATACGAAACCGATGCTTGACCGCGCGGCCGCAATTATCGGCGAGGTGTCGGGAGCATAATGTATGATTCTGAAGCGTGATCGTCAACCGACCCGCACGGCCCTGATCATCTTCCTTGCCCTGGTCGTGTTCTCCGTGGCGCAGCTATCCTGGTGGATCATCTTTCAAATCAATACCGGCACGACTCAGCGCGAACTATGCCTCAAGAACGCTCATGAAAAGGGAGCGCTGGCTTCGACGCTGGTCAACGACCGATTTCGGCGGCTCAGTCTCATATCCCAACGGATATTTATCGAATTTATGGCCGATACATCCCGGTTGAGCGGCGAATTGTTCCTGTTACTGGAAGATCCCGCGCTGACCGGATATTCCATCGTCTCCGCCGACAGGTTGTCGGTCATTCGCGGCGGGGCGCTTGATTCGACCTTCTATCATACGATCGCCCCCGGCGCGGTGATCTATTTCAACGCCTCCTACCCGATGGGAGTGATTTCGTCTCAGGCTGTCGGCCTGACGTTCACGGTCTCAGGGCGTCATAACGGCGCCGGGGCCGGATGGGTGACTCCGGATATGTACGCGCCGTCGCCGGGCCTGCTGGCCCAGATCAACGACCGGACCAACCGGACGATCACCATGTTTGTCTTTGAAGGGGGATTTTTCTTTTTCATCATACTTCTGGTGGCTTATCTGATCTATGCCACTCTGCGCCGTGCGGAGGAGCTCAAATTCGCCCAGCAGAATTTCCTGTATTCGGTCACCCACGAGCTTAAAGCCCCGTTGGCGTCGATCAGGTTGTATCTCCAAACCATCATGTCGGGAAAAATCGATTCGGAACGAACGCAGGAATTGCTACCCAAGATGATCGATGATTGCGACCGCCTGGAAGGATTGATCGACAACGTGCTGGAGGCGGGGCATTTCAGTCGCGATGGGTACCAGCTCAAGCTGACTGCCGCCAATTTGGCCGATGACCTGCAGGAATATCTCGATGATCTCGAACCATTCGTACACAGGCACGGCGGAACGATTACCCGGATTCTGGCCGACCGGGTCATGGTCAGGACCGACTATCAGGCGTTCAGGCGGGTCATTACCGCGTTGATCGACAACGCCGTTAAATATAGCGCCCCTGGACGGCGGGATATCGCCGTGACGCTGGAATCCGACAGCCGTCATTGCCGCTTGTCCGTCCGTGACTATGGCCAGGGAATCGACAAGAAAGAACAACCGAAGATTTTCGACCGTTTCTATCGAAGCGCCGATGACGCCGCCCGTCAGGTTCGCGGGACCGGCCTGGGGCTGTTTTTGGTGCGAGAGATCGTCGAAGCTCACCGCGGCAAAGTGACCGTCGAATCGCCCGGCTCGGATCAGGGCTCGACGTTTATCATCACGCTTCCTTTGGTGAAATCATGAAGAAGAAGATTCTGGTCGTCGAGGACGAAGAGCATATCGCCGAAGGTCTGGCGCTGAATCTGGAGGCGGAAGGGTACGAGGTTGTTATCGCCGGCGACGGGCATGCCGGTCTCGATATGTGGCGTCAGGGGACTTTCGATCTGATCATCCTGGATATCATGCTTCCGGGCAAAGACGGCCTCGAGGTCTGCCGGACGATACGGGCCGAGACCGGGCGGACGCCGATCCTGTTTTTGACCGCCCGCGACCGCGATGAAGATCGGGTGGCCGGTTTCGTGGCCGGGGGGGATGATTACCTGGCCAAACCGTTCAATCTGAAGGAGCTTTTGTTGCGCGTCGCGGCGATTTTTCGCCGTCAGGTCTGGTATGGCACCGACAGCCTCAAGACCAACCGGTATCAATTCGCCGACTATTGGGTGGATTTCAAGTCGTATATGGCGAACGGAGCGGGCGGTGAGATGGAATTGTCCCAGAAAGAATGCATGATCTTCAAATTCCTGGCCGAGCATGCCGGCGAGGTGGTCACCCGCGACATGATTCTGGATGCCGTCTGGGGGTACAACGTGTATCCCTCCAGTCGCACGGTGGACAACTTCATCGTCCGTTTGCGCAAGCTGTTCGAACCGAACCCGTCTCATCCGCGGTATATCCATACGATGCACGGGGCGGGGTATCGTTTCACGCCCCAGGGAGAACCGGATGCCTGAACATGATTTCATCAAAGCCGCATTCGGTCAACCCCACGACAGGACGCCGATATGGGTGATGCGTCAGGCCGGCCGGTATCTTCCGGCCTACCGCGCGGTTCGCGAAAAGGTGTCGTTTGCGGAACTGTGCCGAAACCCGCACCTGATGGCCGAGGTCACCCGGCAGCCGATCGATACGTTCGGATTCGATGCCGCTATCCTGTTTTCCGATATTCTGCTTCCGCTGGAACCGATGGGGATCAAAGTATCCTACGAGGAAGGCGGCCCAACCCTGCACCCGGCCGTGCGCGACCCCAAAGATGTTCTCGCCTTGAACGCGTATGATCCCGGCGACAAGATGGCCCACGTTCTGGAGGGAATCCGCGAGATCAAAAGGCGCCTGAATGACGTCGTGCCGCTTATCGGCTTTTGCGGTGCGCCGTTCACGCTGGCGACATATCTGGTCGAAGGGGGCGGATCGGCCAGTTTCACCGAAATCAAGAAATTTGTCTACAACCATCCCCGCGAAGCAGAAACGCTTCTGGGGAAACTGGCCGAGATCTCCGGGCAGTACCTGAAGCGGCAAATTGAAGCCGGGGCCGATGCCGTTCAGTTGTTCGACACCTGGGGCGGAATTCTGTCGCCGGAGTTTTACCGTCGATTTTCGCTGCCGTATATCAAGACGGTGTTCGATATCTGCAAGACGCGGGGCGTCCCCCGGATACTGTACCTCAATTTCACCCGTCCGTATCTGGCCGATCTGGCGGAATTGGACTGCGAGGTGGTCAGCGTCGATTGGCGGACTGATTTGACCGAAGCAATGCGGATTCTCGACGGCAAGGCGATTCAGGGCAACCTCGATCCGCACCTGCTGTTCGGTCCGGGCGAACTGGTCCGGGCGGAGGCGTTACGGATACTGGAGACCACCGCAAAGAAGGATGGTTTCATTTTCAATCTCGGCCACGGCATCCTGCCGCAGACACCGACGGAGAACGTGCGTATCCTGGTCGAGACAGTCCATTCCTTCAAGAGGTTCGCGTGAACCAACTCAACGAAAAAGTCAGCCGGGAATTGTTGAAGAAATACGACCGTCCCGGCCCCCGATACACCAGTTATCCGACCGCCCCGGAATGGTCGGCCGATTTCGGCCCCGATGATTACCGGGCGGCGTTGAATCAAGTGGCGGCTGAAAATGATCCGCTATCCCTTTATTTCCATATACCGTTCTGCAAAGAACGATGCCGCTACTGCGGCTGTACGACCGTGATCACTCAAAGCTCCGACCGGGTGGAACGATATCTCAATCAGCTCGACCGCGAACTGGAGTTGGTGGCCGCGCATTTCCCGGCCCGCAAGCGGGTGATGCAGTTGCACTGGGGGGGCGGTACTCCCACCCATCTGACCTGCCCGCAGATCGAAACGCTGTTCGGCTCCATCGCCAAACGATTCGATATCGACCCGGCCGGGGAGATAGCGATAGAAGTCGATCCTCGCGTGACCTCGGAAGAACAATTGCGTCTACTCCGCAAGCTCGGATTCAACCGGATTTCGCTGGGGGTGCAGGACCTGACGCCGAAGGTGCAGGAGGCGATCGGGCGGAACCAGACGGCGGAAGAGACGATCTCGTTGTTCAATTTCTGTCGCAAGATCGGCTTTACCGGTATCAATGTCGATTTGATCTATGGCCTGCCATATCAAACAGTAGACAATTTCGCCGGGACCATCGCCGAAATAATCCGTCTCGGCGCCGACCGGGTGGCGGTGTACAGTTTCGCCTACCTGCCGGATATTCGTCCCCATCAACGGTCGATCCTTCTGGCCTGGTTGCCCTCGGCGGAGATGAAGTACGATCTGTTCGCCACGGCCGTGGAAAAATTCCAGGAAGCCGGGTATATCCAGATTGGCATGGATCATTTCGCGAAGCCGACCGATGAGCTGGCCCGGGCGTTGGGAGAGGGGCGTTTGTATCGCAATTTCATGGGGTACACGACCCGTTCGACGCGGGATTCGATCGGGTTCGGGATGTCGGCGATCAGCGAACTGGCGCATACCTTCACGCAAAATCTGTCCAAAATCGATGTTTATGGCGCGGCGATCGACTCCGGCCGTCTGGCGACCTATCGCGGTTGGCGGTTGACCATGGATGACCGTATCCGCCAACAGGCGATTCTGTCGCTGATGTGCAATTTCGTTCTCCAATTCGACGCCCTCGACGCTCAATTCAATTTGAACAGCCGCGATTACTTCGCCTTCGAGCTGGGTCAATTGCAAATGTTCATCGACGATGGTTTCCTGACGGTCGGGGATGACGCTGTGACGGTGCTGCCTCGCGGCCGGATCTTCGTCCGCAACATCGCCATGGTGTTCGACGCCTATTTGCGGAAAAGCGGGAAAGAAGGCGGCCCGGTATTTTCCCGGACCATCTGATTCCAGACAGGTATTCATGATAAATATCCTTCGAAGACATCCCCGTTACCTGAATCGTCCGGCCGATACCTTCGATTTCAAGACCGACTCATGGGGAATATTATTCCTCAACATGGGCGGTCCGGAGACGGTCGCCGATATCAAGACCTATCTCTACAATATCTTCTCCGACCGGGCCATCATTCGCCTGCCGATGTCATGGCTTTTGCAGAAACCGCTGGCCCGCCTGATCGCCGCTCGCCGCGCCCCGAAAGCGGCCCGACGATATCATGAAATCGGCGGAGGGTCGCCGCTTCTCAAATGGTCTCTGTTGCAGGCGGAAGGGGTGGAGAAGGCGCTGTCCGGCAAATACCCGCAGGTCGAAACGTTTGTCGGGATGCGATACTTCCGGCCCTATATCGGCGGCGAACTGGAAACCGCCATGATGACCGGACGGCGGCATATCGTCCTGTTTTCCATGTATCCGCAGTACTGCCTGGCCACGACCGGGACGGCGTTGGGCGAGGTCGTGCGCTGGTTGAACGACAATCCAAAGACCGACATGACCGTCTCACTGATCGACGGATGGCATGACCGGCCGGAATATATCGCGTTGTTGAAGGAACGAATCGAACGGGCCGTGGAAAAGGTAAACCGGAAATCGGCCAAACTGGTTTTTTCCGCTCACGCCGTCCCCCGGAAACTGGTGCAGGCGGGCGACCCCTATCTGACGCAGGTCAGGAAAACGGTCGCGATGCTGGCCGATGGGTACGATCATATCCTGACCTTCCAGTCCCGAACCGGGCCGGTGGCCTGGATCGGGCCGGATACCCTGACTACGGTCAGGGAACTGGGGCATCAGGGAGTCACCGATATGGTCGTGGTTCCGATCAGCTTCATTTCGGATCATATCGAAACGCTGCATGAGATCGACATCGAATTGCGGGAGACGGCGTTGGCCTGCGGCGTGAAGCGGTTTGTCCGCACCGAATCGTTCAACGACGACCCCCGATTCGCCGACTTTATGGCCGGGCTGGTCGAAGAGAAAATCTCGGGGGTATAGGCGATGAGTATCAAAAAAGTGGCGGTCATCGGTGGGGGGATTTCGGGACTGGCGGCGCTGCATTTCCTCGTCTCACGGTATCCATCCGATATCAAGGCGGTCATGCTGGAGAAGGATGGCCGTCTGGGGGGAACGATCAGCACCGACCGGATCGACGGATATGTTTCGGAATGGGGCCCCAATGGATTTCTGGACCGCGTGCCGCTGACGCTTCAGTTTGTCGAGGAGTTGGGAATCAGTCACCTGCTGGCCCCGGCCGACTCGCGATCGGGCAAACGGTTCATCTATGCCCATGGTCGTTTGAACGAGATTTCGCCATCGCCGGCGAAATTCATGACCTCGCCGTTGCTTTCGGTCGTCGGACGTCTTCGTCTGGCGATGGAGCCGTTTATCCGGCAGAAAAAGAACTGGGAGGTCGAGGAATCGGTGTTCGATTTCGCCGCCCGACGGATCGGCCCCGAAGCCGCGCGGACGCTTATCGACCCGATGGTCTCCGGCATTTACGGCGGCGATGCCCGTCAATTATCGCTCAAATCATGCTTCCCAATCATGGTGCAAATGGAGAAAGAATACGGCTCGCTGGTCAGGGCGCTTATCGCCCGGATGCGTCAGGCGAAACGAGAGGGCAAAAAGGGAGCAGGGCCGGCGGGGCCCGGCGGCCGTCTGACGACGTTCAAGGGCGGCCTGCAAACATTGATCGACACCCTAAACACCCGATATTCGCCGCATATCAAAACCAACCATGAGGTCAAACGGATCGTCCCCGACGGCGCCGGCTACGCGATCGAATGCGGCAACGGCTTTGCCGACCGATACGACGCCGTCATCTGTTCCTCGCCGGCCTATGCTGCCGCAGAGGTCGTCTCGGAGCTGGATAGCGAGCTGTCCGGGATTCTGAAGCGGATTCCCTATGCCTCCATCGCGGTGATATGCCTCGGATACAAACGGGAAGATATCGGCCACGATCTTGATGGTTTCGGGTTTATCGTTCCCCGGTTCGAGAAGAAGCGGGTATTGGGTACGATCTGGTCGTCGTCGATATTCACCGATCAGGCGCCATTGGGGACGGTCCAGATGCGCACCATGGTAGGAGGGGCAACCGATCCCCTTGCGGTAGGATTATCGGACGATCAGTTGACCAACCTCGTGACGGCCGAGCTCCGGAAGATTCTGGCCATTACGGGAACGCCG
>JAQVRW010000452.1 GCA_028700875.1 Candidatus Zixiibacteriota bacterium
GTGATCCGATCCCGGTAGGGCCGCATCCCCTCGCGCCATTGGCGAATATCGGCCAACATCTCCTTGGATGATTTCTCCCGGTCGGTGCGATAGCTGTCGCCCGACTCCTCGAAATCGCTGGAAACATCGGTGACGATTATCTTCTGCGTTTTGAACGCCAGCCGGCGATAATTTTCGGAATTCTTCTCGTCGAACTCATGGATTTCCCCGTCGTACAGATCGAATATCAGGTCGCGGCCGTTCTCGGCGAACGTCAATACCCCCGTCTGGGAAACGATCGTCCGGGGCGCCTTCTGCTTCTGCCCCAGCTCCAATATCTTGACCCCGGTCAGATGCGACGTCGTGTAATCGACCGAGTCGATCAGCAGGATATACCCCGGGATATCGGTCATGAACGCCCCGCTTCGGATTTTCAGCGTCGGACGCATCCGCCGAACGTCCTGCATCAGCACCCGGGCGCGATGGTTCAAATCGGGCAGCACGTCGTTACTGAAATATATCATCGCGACCGCCAGCACCGCTCCCGCCAGAAGGACCGGGTAGATCAGCCGCATGACATGAATCCCGGAGGATTTGATCGCCGTGATTTCCAGATCGCCGGTCAACCGCCCGAACGCCATCAGGGTCGCCACCAAAACCGACATCGGGACCGACAGCGCGATCATCCACCCCATCTGGTAGAAGAACACCTTCAGAATCACCGACGCCTGGAGATTCTTGCCCACCACCATATCCACCAGGTTGGGCACGAAATCGATGACCAGAATGAAGGTGATAATCACAAAAGCGAAGGCGAACGGGCCCACGTGCTCCCGCAGGATATACCGGGCCAGGGTGTTCCGGAAATCCAGCATCCGCAGGACTCTCCAGACAAACCCGACCGACTCCGTCCGGCTGTTTTCAGTCGTCGCCATATCGTCAGAATATATTACCCCCGAAGACGGAGTGTAAAGCAAATAAATCCCCGCCCCTCCAACGGTTCCCAGTCGAAGTATGTCCCACCAAGGCTTTTGCTCGGAGTTCGGGCAGATCTTCTGTGCCCGATCCGCCTGTGGCGGATCCATATCTGCCGGGAGCAGTTTCCAGAGGGGCGAGGTGGACATTTGCCCCGCACTTCGCGGTTCGGGCAGGTCTTGATCCGCCGAGGGTTTGCCGAAGGTCCGCCGCAGGCGGATGACCTGCCCGCAGGACTTTTTACCCCCCGCCTCTTGACATGCCCCGAACAAAGCGTATGTTAATACCCGTAATCATGAAACAGGTGTTTATCAAGGACATCAAGGCCGGCGAAAAGGTCACCGAATTCTTCGCCCTCCGCAAGGCCGAACTGCTGGAAAAGGACGGCCAGTTCCGGCTTTCCATGGAACTGGGCGACTCGTCCGGCCGCATCCCGGGAGTCCTGTGGGATGCCACCAAAGAACACGGCGCCTTGTACCCTGCCGGCGTCATCGTCAAGATCAAGGGTCTGGTCGGCATCTATCGCGAACGGATGCAGATTCGGGTCGAACAGATTCGCCTGGCCAAAGATGACGAATACGACCTGGCCGACTATTTCCGGGCTTCCTCCCAGACCTATGACGAACTCTCCGCCGCCTTAAACGGCGTCATCGACCGGGTCGAAAACAGCTATCTGCAAAAGCTTCTCAAGGCCATTTTCGGCGATGCCGACTTGCGCAAAAAATACCTCAAAGCCCCCGCCGCCAAACTGCTCCATCACGACACGATCGGCGGGCTGGCCGAACATTCGCTTTCCATGGCCGAGGTGATCGTCCGTCTGGCTGACCATTATCCCAAGCTCGACCGCGACATCTTGCTCTGCGGCGCGATCCTGCACGATATCGGCAAGATTTGGGAGTACGAGGTCACCGCCGCCATCGACTTCACCGATGCCGGACGGTTGGTCGGGCATATCAATCAGGGGGATGAATTCGTCACCGGCATGGCCGACACGATCGACAATTTCCCCGATGATTTATTGGTCCACCTGCGTCATCTGATTATCTCGCATCAGGGGGAGAGGGAGCAGGGATCGCCGGTGGTCCCGATGACTCCCGAGGCGATGTTTTTGCATTATATCGATGAGCTTGATGCCCGCATGGGGGCGATTGAGAAAATCCGCGAGCGCACCGAAGGCGCCGGCTGGTCGCAATACAGCCAGATTTTCGAGCGATTCTTCTTCTTCGGCCGCCCCGACACCCCACCGGGCCAACCCAGCCACCCCGGCCATACTCCGGGTTCCCCCAGTACGGCTGCGCCCAAACGCCCCCCCGCACCTTCCGATGATGTTGCCGATATGGATATCCCCGATAACCCCAACGACGACGATTCCGAACCGCCGCCTCCCGATCCCGCCAAACAAGGGAAGTTGTTGTGATCACAAAGTTAAGGAGGAATAAATGACTCAGGAAAACTGGGATCCCTTGGCGCAAATTGAATCCCCTGAATTATTAAGCGCGACATTAAAACGCCAGATCAAGAATATCCTTGAGTCCTATACTGGCGGGTGGCCCGGACGTTCGTCCGGGTTTCAAATGATCGTGACTACGCCGCAAGTCGCCTGCCGAAAACCCGTTGACGGCGGGTGGCCTGCCTCTTTAGAGGCAGGGTTACGTCATTTG
>JAQVRW010000079.1 GCA_028700875.1 Candidatus Zixiibacteriota bacterium
GTAGTTAATTTTCTTTAATGGGACCGGGTGGCTGCGTTTATGATCAATAACCAGCCGTGGCGGAGCCGATCGCCATCACCAAAAATCAGCCCAGCACTGCCCCCGAAGGTATGAGATGATGACTGTCGTCCGGCCCGCCTCGGCCGGCCCCCAACCTCATGAAATTTCGGCAGTTACGAGAGCCCGATAATAATCGCGAAGTAATAATATGGGCGCCTCCAACGGAATCGTCTGGAACAAAACCTGTCCCCTCCCTCTTGACCTTATTCCGTCTGGCAAGCGCCCATATTGTCGGACCCGCTTGATGTTTTGCCGGTAGCCTGGACAGAATCTCCATGGCCAACTGACACCCGCAGGTGTCTAATGTATCTGTTTGACCAGACTTCGATTTCTTACACGATTTCTCTGGAAATGTCGTCTAATACAAAAGGTGACGATTGACAGAATCAAACCTTATTGTTACTTTATAACCATACTACCTTTCAGCAGGACAAGGACATCCGTCGGTGGACCAACTTCTCGCATTGGCTCGTCAGGGCGACAAAGAAGCCCAGGAAAAGCTGTTCGAATTTTTGCTTGTTAGATTTACCCTCCTCGCCAAACGAAGAATGAGAGAGGAAGAGGCGCGGGATGCTGCCCAGGACGCCTGTTTGACGGTGTTTCAGAAGTACCTTACCGAGGCCCCGACGGAGCGGTTCGAAGCCTGGGCTTACGGGGTTTTACGGCGGAAAATAGGCAACTGTTATCAGAAACGGGATGTCCGGAGCAGGGTGATGGGGGCCGAAACCGGAATCGATGACGTGGCGGACGTAACCGGTGCGGTCTTGCCGTCGCATGTCCGTCGCGTGCTGCTGGAATGCCTGAGGAAGTTGGTTCGGGAGTTTCCACGGTACGCGCGGGCGGTTAACCTGGTGTATCAGGGGTATGATACTGAGGAGGTGTGTCGTCGCTTGCGGATCAGGCAGGGGTATGTGTACGTTCTGTTGAACCGCGGGCGGGATATGCTCAGCGATTGTATTGATAAAGGAGGGATCCGATGAACGCGCGAGCCTGTACGGATGCGGACGTCGGAGCATTGCTTCATGCCTATGAATTGGGCGGGCTGACCGAGGCCGATGTCACCCGTTTCGAGATTCACCTGCTTCAATGCGACCGATGCTTTGAAGCGGTGCGGGTGTTCGCGCCGTGGGCGGAATTGCTGCGCACCGATAACGAAGTCCGCGGGCTGGTACATGATGCGACGAAGGCGCCGGAGGCGGCCGATTCCCGTTTGAGTCGGTTGGGCCGCTATCTATGGCCGCCGTGGCCGCTGGTGTTTCGGCCGGCCATGATCTACCTGCTGGTTCTGGTTCTCCTCTATCCCGCCTACCGCGGATTGCGTCACGTGACCACGCGGCCGGTGGAGGCCATCCAGACGATCACCCTCGTGCCGAGCCGGTCGGCCGTGGTGGAGGGGGCGGTTCTGCAGTCCGGGCGCGACGCCGCGATCACGTTTGTTTTTCGGGGAGCGCAACCGGGGGAGACGTACCGGGTGCGGTTGACGACCGAGAAGGGGAGGGTCGTGTACGAAGAGGAAGCTTTCACGGGCTTCGACAAATATGAAACCGGACAGATACTGTTTCCGGCCGAACATATGCGGCCGGGCGCATATGTCCTGGAACTAACGGACCCTCGCGGGAATCCTCCGCAAAACCGGCAGGTGTATAATTTCCGAATCCAGCCGTAAGGCTTGACGGTGCTTCCTGTCAGATCGAGATGACTGCCTTTGTTTCCGGCGATGTGGATCCAGATGAAAACACGGATGTACGGGGTGGCGGGTGTAACGCTGTTCCTCCTCCTCTGGCTGACCGTCGGCCAGAGTGAATCCAGTCCGATCGTTCCCAGAAAAACCGCTATCGAGACGCTGGTGCAGCAGGCGGCATCGTATCGGGACGCTCACCAGGACGACTCGGCCCTGATCTGCGCCCGTCGGGCGTATGACCTGGCTGCCGGCGAAACCGACTTACCCGGGATACTCAAAGCGAAGGTGTATGATTGTCTGGGGCGAGGTCTATTCGCGCAGGCGCAATACGATTCGGCCGGTATTCTTTTGACGCAGGCGTTGGCCGACGCCGAGCGCGCCGGCGGAGATTCCCTCATCGCCGATATCCTCATTCCCCTGGCGGGCGTCTATCATCGCCGACAAGAATGGACGCAGGGGGACAGCTGCTTGTGGCGGGCGCTGGCGATTCAGGAAAATGCGTACGGCCGCGATCACCCGGCATTGATTCCCACACTCACTGCTTTAACCGACGGATACTACAAGCAATACCACTACATGGATGCGGAACCCGTGTGCCAGCGATTGCTGGCCCTCATAACCGCGAATGAAGGACCCGCCTCACCGGGGTTGATCAAGGTTCTCAGGCGGTTGGGCTGGGTGTCCTCGTGCCAGATCCAATTCGAGGCAACGCAGGTTTATTGCCGTCGCGCGATTTCAGTGGCGGAACAGCAATCACCTCCCGATTATCCCGGACTCGCGGAGTTGTATGCCGAATTGTGTCAGGCGTATTTCAATGCCGGGGATTTCGACGCCGCCGAGGAGACCGGGCCGCGGGCGCTGGCGATTGCCGAAGAACATGTCGGCCGAAACGACCGCGTGACCGCCGAGGTCCTGATGCGGTTGGGCGGCATGTATTGCATGCTGCAAAAGAATGACCTGGCCGAATCCTGCATCCGACGGGCATTAACCATCCGCCGGATGCTGCAGCCGGGCGACAATGCCGATGTTGCCCAGAGTCTGTTTGCCCTCGGGTACGTTTACAGACATCAAGACCGGTACCCCGAGACGATCGCGTATTACAAGATGACGTGTGATATGTTGCGACGATTATTCGGCCCCGAGGATCCCACCTTCCTTCGCCGTCAGCTCACCCTGGCCGAAGCGTACGCAGTATCCGGACAGTCGCTCGAAGCCCAGAGGATTTATGAAGCGAACATTCCGATCATGAAAAAGGTGATCGGACCGGCCGGAAACATCACCGTCTGGGCGGTCAATCAACTGGCGGAACTGTATGCGGTCCAGGGGCGAAATGCCGAAGCCGAGACGATATTGCTGGAAATATTGACGGCCATGGAACAAGCCTATGG
Organism: Candidatus Zixiibacteriota bacterium; assembly: GCA_028700875.1. Classification (GTDB taxonomy): domain Bacteria; phylum Zixibacteria; class MSB-5A5; order GN15; family JAAZOE01; genus JAAZOE01. Next base: position 3,130 of record JAQVRW010000079.1, read on the forward strand.
CCCCCGATATTTTTACAACGGGTATGTTCTGGAATCGCTGATGGAGCTTTATCGCCGGATGGAGATTCCCGACAAGGCGCGGCAGTACGGCGAAAGGCTCCTGCGGCTCCGGCAGGACCTGGCGGAGAAGATATTTGCACTTTCATCCGAGAGACAGAAACTTTCCTGGCTGGATAGTGATCCGGTGGTGATACCTTCGCTTCTGTCGCTGGCCGTGTCTTACCCCGGGAGACGTGCCGACACGGTCGCCCTCAATATGATCCTGTATGGCAAAGCCATCGTCTTCGATGCCGTCATGGATGAGAAAGCCGCGACCTTCTGCAACACGGACGCCGCCGTCAGGGAGGGGATCAGGGAACGGGCCGACCTGTGCACGGCCATCGCCAACCTGGCCGTCGGCAGTGGAGGCGGCGCGGGCAGCGACAGCCTCCGGGAAGAATTGACCCGCCTCTACAACGCTCTGGAAACTGTGGAGACCGACCTCAGTCGGCATTGCTCGGATTTCGGCGCCGCCATGGTGGAACGAAAAGTCTCTTTCACCCAGGTCGGCAACCGTCTTCCATCCGGGGCGATTCTGTTGGAATACGTGAAAACGGAGCCAAGCGATCCGATCGACAATATGCCCGGCTACCCGGCCTCCAACCTGTCGCAGTACATGGTGTTTACACTTGACCGGGCCGGGCGCATCACGCTGACCGATCTCGGCGAAGCCGGACGGGTCGACAGCCTGATAACGGAAGCGCGACGCATGATCTATGATGCCGAGAATCGGATTTATTCGCCGATGGCGCCGTATCTGGAAGACCGGTTGAAAGAAGTCACGGCCGTTTTATACCAGTGCTTGGTGGCGCCTATCGAGAAGAACCTGGCCGGGGCAACCCAGGTATTGATTTCCCCCGATGGTGCCTTGAATCTGCTGCCGTTCGACATTCTGCCCAAACCGGACGGATCATACCTTATCGAACAATACCGTATCAGCTACCTGTCGTCCGGCCGGGATTTGCTGCGTTTCGACCGCCATCCCGTGTCGGGGCAGGGGGCCGTGATCATCGGCGATCCCGACTATAATCTGGTGCTCGATACGATGCCGTCGGACAGTGAGGCGGATCGATCGATATTCGCCGCGGTGAATGCATGGGCGGTGCCTCCGCGTGCGGCCGATACGGCCTCCTCGCCGGGCCGACAATTTCTCCCGCTGCAATTCAGTCGCGAGGAATCGATGATAATCGCGCAGACGATCGGCCGGACAGGACGCATACCCGTCCGCGAATACTACGGTGCGGAGGCCGGGGAGGAGGTGTTGAAACAGATGACTTCCCCGCCTCGCATTTTGCACTTTTCCACCCACGGCTATTTTATCCCCGCAGCCTGGGGTTACGCGCGCCGGGGCTATGCCAACCCGCTGTTGCGATCGGGATTGGCCATGGCCGGGGCGAATCGAAGACCCGCCGCGATTTCGCCGGAGGGGGCCCGTTCGGAAGACGGAATTTTGACGGCGTTCGAGGTTTCGAGGATGAACCTGAACGGAACCGAGTTGGCCGCGCTTTCGGCGTGCGAAACCGGCGTCGGGGAACCGTCGGCGGGGGAAGGCGTTTTTGGATTACGGCGGGCTTTCCTGCACGCCGGAGTTCAATCGGTGTTGATGAGTCTCTGGAACGTGCCCGACCGGGAAACTGCGGAACTGATGGACGGCTTCTATGAGCGGTGGTTGGGAGGGATGTCCAAAGCAGAGGCATTGCGAGCCTCGGCCTTGGACCTTCTGCAGAAGGCGCGTGCCGAAAAAGGACACGGTCATCCACTGCTGTGGGGGGGATTCGTGCTGGCCGGGAATCCCTGGTGAGAAGAGGTCCTGAGCATAGGCGGCGCTTGCGATCCGGTTTCCTTTACCGTATTTTATATCCGTCGAATGCCGTTTTTCGCCAACCTTGCCGAAGGAGCTTATATGTCGGCTGAAGCAAAAGCGATACACGCGAACCGCGGCCCGTTGACCATAACCGGCTGGGTTCTTTTTGTTCTCTCCCTGATCCTCTGCGTGACGGCGTTGTTGATTTCCAACAATCCGTTATACTTCGTCTTTGGAGTAACGGCGGTGTCGTTTCTGGGAATCGTTGTCGCCGTTCTCCAAAATAATGCTTCCGTGTAAACCCGGCCGCGTCTCTCGGACGAATGTCGGGATACGTCAGCCTGCACCCGGTTATCTCTCCGCATCGACGGCGTCCGCGGCATTGGTTTCCTTATGCCATATCCAGGCGAGAATCCGTCGACCATGCGATAATTGTCCCAACACCGCATCGCTCATATGGTGCACGACGACAGGCAATCCGGTCTCGCGCGGCTCATGGACCCTCATGAACAGGATGGCTCCGACAAAACGCAACAGCGCCGACACGGCGAAGAGCAGGTGATAATTGACCACGATTTGCCGGCCCAGATGCCAATGAAGCCCGCTCCAGTTTTCGGCCAGGACGCCGCCTGCCAGCGAGGCCACAAAGAATGCCGCACCGGATACGACCGAAAAGGCGGCCAGGTACATGGTTCGCCCCTCACGGGGACTGGCGGTAATCGGGATATTGAATACCCCCAGGTTGAAACCGGTCCACAGGGCGCCGGAATAGACGGCTTCAAACCAGAGAATCCCTATTGATCCGGGCCGCGGTATCCACCAGATCAACGGCACTATGGTCAGGCCCAGTGCGCACAGCACGATGATTGGCTTGGAGCCGAAACGGTCGATCAGCTTCCCCCAGGGACGATTCAATCCGATGGCCACGATCGAGGTCATGCTGCTGTAGATGGCAATTTGGGTGAAACGCATCCCCAGGTTGGTCAGCATATGAACGGCGTAGAAGGCGGCGGCGATTCCCACGGCCAGATTCCAAAACGAAAAGGCCGAGACCAATCGCCGGAAACCGGTGTCTCTGAACGGCGCTATCAAACGCGCCCAGTGGAATGGAACCCGGATTTCCTCGGAGGGACGGTCCGGGATTTTATTGAGCAGGATGACGGCCGCAAGGGCAAACGTTCCCGCCGCGGCAATGATGATGGCGAAACCGACCGGCACTTCGTCGATGGTGTGGAAATGATCCAGAATAATACCGCCGAAGATGGTGGCCAGGAGAGTCGTCACGGCCACGGCGGTGCTGCGAAAGCCGAAGTAGCGTCCGCGAATCCGTTGTGGGACCAGATCGGCCATCCAGGCCATCCAGGCCGGATTGGCGATCATAAGCGCGATACTGGAAACGGCGACGGTACCGAGGAGGATATCCGTCCGGACGCGCCCTACCAGAAGGAGCAGGGGAACGAGAATCCACCAAATTTGGCGGGCCACGATCGATGCCCAGATCGTAATTGATTTGCGATGGCCGGTTATATCGACCAGGTAGGCCGACAGCAATTGCGCTACCTGGGCCAGAAAGGGAATCGCCGCCAGCAGGCCGATAGTCACGTCGTTGGCCCCCGAGAACAGGGCCAGGCCGGTGAGAAAAGCGCCTCCGGTTAGAATGACGAAGACATTGGCGAAGGCTCCTTCCACACTGGCCAGCGCGAGCCATCGCCGGATGGAGGCATCGGTCCCCCGGAGCGGGGAACCGGGGGTTGAATCATCAGCTGTCGGAGTCGCTTTCATTGGTCGCTTCGCACGATCGCATCGCGGTTCAAATCCCGTTGTTTTGTCGGCGATGATGTGGCCGCGATGCAGGCAAAAGTCAAAAACCTGCCGGCGTCGATCATGAACCGTCCGGTCGAACGGACGGCATCACCACCGTTTCCGGCAGGGGTTTGATAAAATTCTGCCGCAGGCTATACGTATATGCTCCCTGCGCGGGTATCAGCAGGACATCCCCCGGTTGGATGTCCGACCCGTAATACCCGTACCCCCAAACATCGTGCGGCGTACAGAGCGAACCCAACACCAGGCCGGGCCGTTCTTGCTCGTCGGGGCGGGAAAGATTGATAACCGGGAAATAATCGGTTTCGAAACGCTCCCAACCGATGGCGTTGGTCGCGCCGTCGGTGATGACCAGATCATCACCCTTCTTGTCGATCACGGTCAAGAGGATATGCATGGCGTCGTGGCACAACCATCGTCCCGGTTCGGTATAGATCGTGCAGTCCACACGGGACAATAATTCGCTTTTGACCGTTTCTCCCAACCGTCGGGCGAAAATCTCAATCGGGGTGGACACATACCGATAACTAACGCCCGTCGCGGCCGTTTCCGGAGCGATCATCTGCCGCAGCCGGCCCTCGGGGGTTCCCGCCGCCTGGAGCCATTCTCCCGCCATCGGCCAATACCCGCCGCCGATATCGACGAAGGATATCCGGGCCCGTTTTTTCTTCGGCAAGGCTTGCAGCGCCGCGCCCACACGGGTAATAAATGCGATCTGATTGTCGGGATTCATATTCCAACTGGAATGAAACTGCAATCCTTTGACGGCGACATGGCGGCAGACTGCGGCTTCGGTCAAAAAGCGTTCGAGGTCGGCCAGGGGGATACCGAACTTCCGCCACAATCCGCGTTCGTCGATGGTCAGCCGTACGCCTGCTTGGATGATAACACCGGCGTCGCCGGCGGCCTGTTCGAGACGAGCCAGTTCCCCGAAGCTGTCGATCAGGACGGTGACGCGGTCGGCGTGGGCGACCGCCAGCGCCAATTCCGAAGGCAGTTTCCCCGGTCCGCTGAAGATGATCATAGCATCGGCAATCGCCAGGGCGGTTGTCAGCTCCACCCCGCTGGAGACATCGAGTCCCATGCCGGTTCCCACCAGACGGGAAGCGATGGCCGGATGATGATTGCTTTTGAGGGCGTAGAAAAGCCTGATGCCGGGGATCTCCCGTCGGAAGGCATCGCCGAACTGTCCGGCGCGGTCCAACAACGCCTGTTCATCAATGATATACAGAGGGGAACCATGCCGTCGATTGATATCCAGAAAAGCCTCGCGGCGATGCAGGAAGGTGCGGACGAATGCCACCAGTTCCTGCCGGTCCATCCGGGGGGATTCCTGACGGAGCATCTCCGCCGCGCGTTTCAGGAGGAGTTCGATGTCATCCACGGGAATGCTCCATCTTGACGATGAGTTTGGCGGCCATGGCGGCCGCTTCGGCGGAGATATCGGCGGAAGGGGAAGGTTCGAAGATCACATGACCGAGCAGGCGCGAATCATAATCGTCCGGCGGCAGCACCACGCGATGCCCCGGCCGACGTTTGAGATAGCTTTCCCTGACGCGCGCATCCTGTCGCAACAACGTATCATCGATTCGTTCGATAACGCCGGGGACTTTCGCAAACAGGCGGACTCCCACCAGACGCCGCCATCGGGCAGGTTCGGGGATGGTCACGGGGCGCCCCTCGGCGAAATCGAGGGTAAGGCCCAGCATATCCAGACCGCAACTCTGCCGGATAAGAAACGGCAGGCAGTCGCCGCCGGGCCGGGGCGTTAATTCCAGCATCAAGGCGCGGCCATCGCGGATGATAAAATCGAGCATGCAGATGCTTCGCGCCACCCCCAGCGTCCGGGCGGCGTCGCGCAATTGATCGCGAAACTGCGCAAGATCGATTTCCGCGGGAAGATCGGCCGGGACGATGTAGGCCGCGATGGTGCCCATCGGTTGTCCTTCGGCCGGAATCTTGCGGGCCAGACGGATAATCTCGATCCTGTCATCGTCCAGAATGAAATCGGCGCTGTATTCATCCCCGGAGACGTATTCTTCCATCACCAGCGTCTGTCTCGGGTCGGGCATGGCGGTCCCGACGGAGGCGTACATACGCGCGTTGGGATGATCGGCCAGGTGGGATTTCGTCATCGTCACCGCCTGCCGGCAGTCCGTGGGCGTATGGCAGAGGAAGATCAACTCGCTGCCGCTTCCCGTCAACGGTTTGAGAACGGCCGGCCGATTAAGGGATTCCAAAAATCGGACGGCGTCGGATTCGTTTTGGACCAATGCCGTCTCCGGGCAGGGGAGTCCGGCGCGGTGCCAAAGCTGCTTGGAGGTGAATTTGCTGCGGGAGGCGACGATAGCCTCGGCCGACGGAAACGGTGCCGCCACCGCCGTGGCGACCGCAGCGGCCAGCGCCAGCGATTCGCAGTCGAAACACGCGATCCCGACGGCCTCCTGGCCCCAGCGACGCAGATGCTTGCATAATTCGGCCACGGATTGCCGGGAACGGGCGAGATCACATAACACCTCGCCGTTTTCAGGCGGAGCCGGCTCCACCGCCCGCGCCCGCTCCCGGGGATCGGTCATGAAGACCGCCCGACCGGGATGGTCGCGGTTGATCAGGTCGATGTAGTCTGTCGTGGTGCCGACGACGACTATGCGTCGGTCAGGCATGGGCCGTGCTCCTGATATCCACCTCCTCGGGCCGCACCTCTCGTGAGGGCAGATTGGACATCAGGTAGAGCGGCCTCGGCGCGAGATGGAATAGACTTTTCCAGGAAAAATCGCCGCACAAAAAGTCGACCTGAGAGAGTTTCTCCTGACAGGCGAACTCCATATGTCGATGATTAATCAGCTTGGCCACGCCCGGGTACCCGCCGTGGGTGCCCCCGGCCAAAACCGTGTACGCGCCCCGGTAGATGCAACCGAGGTCCACGGCCGCCGGTTCGCCGTTCATCAGGACGGTCGTGATGCGTAGCCAGCCCCGATCCCGCAGGAGATTCATCAGGTCCCGGAACCCTTCCCGGAACCGAGCGTCGAAGTAATAAGAGTTGTCCCCGAACCGGCTGACATTCAGGTTCACCAGGTGCTCGAAATCGGCCGGGTCATCGTAACGGAATGTCGCCTGCGCCTCGAGCGCCGCGATTTCCTTGCGGATCCGTTTGGCCGATTTATGGGAAAATTCCTGGAAGTAGTTTTCGATGTCGAAATGGTACTTGGGGGGAAGAAACAGGTATCCCACTTCGTCCACAGCCTGCCGCGACGTGGGGATGCTTTCGAGCGGCAGGAGATAACGCAGCTGATACGGCCAGTGGCACCGGCTCAGCATTGCGCCCAGGACCGTTTCATCCCGGGCCGGAAGACGGTTCTGTTCCAGCCAGGTTTTGCCCGCCCAGGTTTCGCCGGGAAAATAACCCAGAAGATGACGGTCTTCGATACGGCTGAGAGGCATCAAGCCGCACGGCCGGCCATCCTCTTCGGCGACGATGAAGAAGGGCGGATGCTGAAAATGACGATGGAAACAGAAACGTACCTCCCAGAGGTCGGAAATGACCTCCGGGGGGATATTCCGTTGCCAGAGTTCGCGACATTCTTCAATGTCGCGAACGATGCGTATGTCGATCACGGTTAATGCCTCAGCGTTGTATGGGTGATGCAGTGAGAGCCGTGGAAAAACTTCCGAGCGAATTCGGCCACCACCGCAGGATCATAC